>CAZIWS010000067.1:0-3540 GCA_964543175.1 uncultured Candidatus Saccharibacteria bacterium | reverse complement strand
AGGAACAACTATTGGAGAACCACGATGGTATTATCCAATTTTACTTACTGCAATAATTTTTTCTTCCAAAGGAATTTTATATATTTATAGTATTTTAAAAAAATATAACAAATCGCTTGCAATATTTTTAATACTCGTATTAATCGCATATGCAGGATATTCTCAAATCATACATGCCGACCAAATAATAAAGGCAAAAATACCTTCATATAATGGAATAAAAGAGGGAGGAACTTACTTAAAAGATATTTCTTTAAAGGGAGAGAAAATTATCTCTGTACCAGTTCCGCAAACAGCTTACTATTCTGAAAAGAAAGTAATACACCCGAACGAATTGTATAATAAAACTGGAAATGAAAGCGAAGAAATAAAGGAGTTTATAACAAATATTAAAGAAGACGAAATGATACGCTATTTAATTGTTAGTTTCTCTGAACCAAATCATCCTTCTTGGTTAAGAAAAGAAAATGAAGAATACGCTTACAACTCCGCCAGACAAATAGTGAGGACAAAATTAGAAATTCCCCTTATGAATACAAAAATAAATTTTCAAACGGGTGAACAGAAAATTCAAAAAGAAAACAATTACGATAAAATTACATTTAGATTAATGGAAATTAAGGAAGATTGCTTTGTTTATGAGATTTTAAGAAACTCTCCACAAAACCAATAAAATAAGCAAATAAAGAAAGATAGTATAATGGCAAAGTCATAAGGTGTTCTATTTTTTTATATTTTATTGAAAGACTAAATTTTTCTATAAAAAGTGGAAATACAAATAGTATTTTGTAAAAATTTATTATAAAATTTCTCCGTTCTAAACTCGTTTTTGGGATATAAGAAAATTCTTTTTCTTTTATAGAATATCCTTTGCTATATCCCTTTTTCTTTACAAAAAAATTAAACAATCCAAAAATAGCGTGGTGATTTGTTGTAGCATTATCTAATAAAATTATTTTATTTTTTCCAAGTTTATTTAAAAGAGATATGTTTTCTATATCCTGGATATATCCTCCAATTTTTTCTAAATCTGCTCTATTGTAAAAGAAACAATTTCCTCCAGTGATAATTATCTCTTCAGAAGGAATTTCCACTATTTTATACTCTTTTTTTTGCAAGTGTTTTGTTTTATTTATAGAAGACAGATAATCCAAGGATCTATAGGCGAGTATTGGGTCTGTCCCAATTAAAGAAATTGCTCGATTAATCCAATTTTCATTTTTATCAAAATATAAACGGTGTGCAAAACCAAAACACTCTTTTTCCTTTTTCATTAAATCACTAATTTTTTTTAAAACATTATTCTCTATTAATTCATTATCTTGATCAATAAATCCTACAATACTTCCTTTACTTTCCTTAAATCCCAGCCACTTTCCGTTGTATCTTCCTTCTGCAATTTTATTTTTATTTTTAATTATCTTTATCGAAAAATTTTTATTTTTCATTTTTGAAAAATTTTTTAAAATTTCCAATGTTTCCGAATTACTTCCTCCATCGATGAATAATATTTCATTTTTTTTGGTAACTCCTTTTTGAGATAAAATACTATTTACACATTTTTTTATTAAATTTGGAGAATTGTAAGTACAAATAATTATACTAATCATTTTAAAAAACCTCGAATAAATCCTGCCCCATAACTTAAATGAATTACTGGATAAATTGCTAACAAATAAACTCCTGCAAAAAAATTCCTAAATTTAAGAGTTCCGTATATTGTAAAGAGTATATCTACGAGAAGATAAATAAATGCTGGAAATAAATACAGATAAATTGCTAAATCATTTTTTATTAAAA
Source organism: uncultured Candidatus Saccharibacteria bacterium (assembly GCA_964543175.1). Lineage (GTDB taxonomy): Bacteria > Patescibacteriota > Minisyncoccia > Phycocordibacterales > UBA9973 > UBA9973. The sequence continues at coordinate 1,740 of CAZIWS010000067.1, read as the reverse complement.
ATAAAAAAGGGATTGAAATTAAATAAATTAAAAAAATACTAGGAAATAAAAATAAAGGATGCTTAAGGGAATCAAATAAACTCTCTTTTTTTAAACGAACTTTTCCATAATTAAAAAATTGTTTTAAAAGATTAAAAAAGGATTCTCTTCTTTTATTATAGGCAATTATTTCGGGAGAATACGCAATATTCATTTTATTTTTTTTGCAATCCGAAATAAATTTTGGATCTTCACCTGGATAGAGAGTTTCATCAAATAAAACTCTTTCAAAAACATTTCTTTTGCATACGAGGTTTGCAGAAGTTAAATCTTCTTCCCCCGCATTAAAATTTGTCTTTCCGATAGAGTATCTTTTTCTTAAGTTTGCTGCTCCAAAAAAAGAAGAAAGAGCAAATCCACTAACTTTTCCAAAAAGATTATTTTCAACTGGAGTCAATTGAGGCCCTCCGACAATATCAATTTTTGGGTTTTTTAAAAAAAACTTTTCTATTTCTTCAACCCAATTATTTTTTAATGTTGTATGCGCATTTATAAAAGCGATTAAATCCCCATTTGCTTTTAATGCTCCTTCATTTCTGTTCTTAGAAACATTTTTTCCTCTTTTAACAATTATTTCAAATGGAGATTTTGTTTGATTTTTTAAACTTTCCATTGAATTTACGCTACATTCTTCGCTAGCAGGGATAACAACAGAGAGTCTCATTTTATATTCTCCAATGAAAAAATAACTTCTGATGCGGGAAAAACCCAACAAAAAAATCTTTCATAAATTGCCGGAAACAAATTTAAAATGGGATTAAAAAAATAATTTAACCAAACAAAAGAAAGACGAGTAAAATTTAATTTCTTTTTTATAATTTTAAAACGTGGAAGCCCATATTCTCCTTTAGAAAAATAATCAAAAGTAAAATAGCTAAAAAGTCTTTTATGTGTTGGATCCCTATAAGAAACACCACAAGAAAAATGAGGCACCCGTATATTTATTTTAGCCCCTTTTTTACTAATTCTTTTTATCTCGAGCATAGTCTTTTTTAAATCTTTAACAGGTTCCAAGATATGCGAAGCAAAGATTTCTTCGATCTCTCCATCCTTAAATGGCCAAGGATATTTATTAATATCCCAAACAAGATTTATTCCTTTTCCTTCTACAAGGTCCAAATTAATCCATCCTTTCCTTATGTCTCTCCCACAACCCAAGTTTAATTTTTTCATCTTAGTTTTATTTGAATTTTCGAATAAGCAAATCATATGCCCTAACTAAAAAATTAAATTTAGAGCTTATTAATCTTAACCTAATTATTGCTAATACCATTTTTGGTCCGGCTTTCATAAAATTAATCTTTGAATATTTTTCGTCTGCCCAAATAGTTGGATGTTCTTTTAGTTTAAACCTATTTTTTTTAACCTTGTAAATTAAATCTATATCGAAGGCCCATTGAGTAATCTCCAGTTCTGGCGTTATTTTTTTTATAACTTCTTTTTTAAAAATCTTTGCGCCACATTGGGTATCTTTATAATTCATAAAGAATAAAATTCTAAAAAAATAATTAAAAACTCGGCTAACAAAAATTCTTGCCAAGCTTTGTTTAGGAAAAACCTTCGCCCCTTTAACATATCTTGAAGCAATTATTCCGTCATAATTTTTAATATTTTTAATTAGGTCAAAAAAAGCCTCGGGAGAGGTGGACATATCTGCGTCAACAAATCCAATTAAATCACTTTTATTTTCTTTAACTTCTT
>CAZIWS010000066.1:1458-3963 GCA_964543175.1 uncultured Candidatus Saccharibacteria bacterium | reverse complement strand
GGCATTCTAGTTTGTCCTCCAACCATAATAATTTCATTTATTTCATTTATTTTAAAAGGAGAAGCATCAATTGCTCTTTTGGTAATTTCAATAGAGCGGTCAATATATTCTCGGGCTAAAGATTCCAAAACAGCCCTGGTCATTTTTAAGAGTAAGTGCTTGGGCCCTGAAGAATCTGAAGTGATGAAAGGAATATTAATTTCAGCTTCTAGGGTAGTAGAAAGCTCATGCTTAGCTTTTTCAGCTGCTTCTTTTAATCTTTGATGAGCTAATGGATCTTTAGTTATATCAATTCCAGATTCTTTTTTATATTCATCAGCAATCCAAGTTATAATTTTTCTATCAATATCACCTCCACCCATATTACTATTTCCATCAGTTGATTTAACTTCAATAACATCATCCCCTATTTCTAAAACAGAAATATCAAAAGTTCCACCTCCAAAATCATAAACAACTATTTTTTCATTTTTCTTTTTATTAAAACCATAAGCCAAAGCGGCGGCTGTTGGTTCATTAATAATTCTTTTTACATCAAGACCAGCAATGGCACCAGCGTCTTTAGTTGCTTTTCTTTGAGCATCATTAGTAATAACAGCTTCAGTTACTTTTTCTCCTGTTTTAGCTTCAACGTCATTTTTTATTTTCTGTAAAATCATGGCAGAAATTTCTTCAGGACGATAAAATTTATCCATCATTTTTATTTTTACTCCACCATCTTCTCCTGCTTCTATTTTGAAAGGAGCAGAAGTTTTATCTTTTTGAACTTCCGGATCCTCAAAACGATGCCCCATATAACGCTTCATTTCTGAAAGTGTATTTTCTGGATTAGTAACTGCTTGTCTTTTTGCTAAAAGACCAACAATTCTATCTCCATTTTTAGCAGTGGCAACAACAGATGGAGTAGTTCGATTGCCTTCAATGTTTTCAACAACTTTAGGTGAACCACTTTCAATAATTGCTACTGCTGAATTTGTTGTACCTAAATCTATACCTATAATTTTACTCATATGATTAGTTGCTAGTTTTTAGTTGCTAGTTTTTAGTGAATTTTCTAGAACCTAGAAACTAAAACCTAAATTTAATTAATAATATTTTCCAAAGTTCTAGTCTCTAGAAGCTAGTCTCTAGAATCTAATTTAATTTTCCCGACTTCGACTTTCGGGGTTTGTAATTATTTTTATAAAAAATACTTAAATAGTATATACCTATTTTATATTTTTGACAAGTATTTCATGGTCGCAAAATACTTGTTGTATATTATATTTATATATGCTATAATGTCAAGTATAATTTACATACAAAAACTTGCAAAGAAAGGCCTTTTATAAAATAAAAATTATGAAAAACAATAACAAAGATAATAAAAAACAAAATATTCAAAAAACTATTTTAAAAATTTTAGCTGAAAAACCAGCAGTCTCTATTAAGGCAATAAAAGACAACAAGGACACAAAAACAAGTTATGCCATAGCTCGTTCAATTAAAACACTCATAGAATCTGGCTGTGTAGAACTTCATAATTCTGACAATCAAGATTATTTAAAAATCACCAATAAAGGAAAAAATAAATTTAATTGTTTAAAATTAGAAGCACAAGAAGCACTAATTTCCACCTCTTGGGATGGTTTTTGGAGAATTATTATTTTAGATATTCCTGAAGAAAGAAAAAATGAACGTGATGCTTTACGCTATTTACTTAAAAAAGCAAATTTTATTTGTATTAAAAATACCGTTTGGATATCTCCTCATCCTTATGAAAATCTTTTCATGAACATAAAAAAAGATTTAAATTTAAAAAATGAATTGATGATTATTGTTGCTGATAAACTAGACGAAGAAACTAATTTATTTTTCTTAAATTCAATTAAAAAATTAAATTAAATCTTTAAAACCTCCTGCTTGAAGTGTCCAAAGTTTTTTATAAATTCCATTTTCTTTTTGAAATAATTCTTGATGATTTCCATCTTCAATAATTTTACCTTTTTGAATTACAATAATTCTATCCATTTCTTTAATGGTAGAAAGCCTATGAGCAATAACAATGGCCGTTTTTCCTTTTATTAATTTTTTAAGAGCATCTTGTATTAAAAATTCAGAATGTGAATCAAGAGAAGAAGTTGCTTCATCTAAAACTAAAATAGGTGCATTTTTTAAAATGGCTCGAGCAATTGCCACTCTCTGTCTTTCTCCTCCTGATAACTTAACTCCCCTTTCTCCTACAAAAGTATTATAACCTTCAGGTAATTTATCAATAAATTTATCACAATGGGCTAACTTAGCTGCTTCTTTAACTTCCTGATCAGTTGCTTCTCTTCTGCCATAACGAATATTTTCCATTAAACTACGATGAAATAAAACAGCTTCTTGGGGAACAAAAGAAATTAAATTCCTTAAATTTTCTTGGCTAATATCTTTAATATTTACATTATCAATATTAATACTACCATTATTTACATCAAAAAATCTCATTAACAAACGAACAAAAGTAGTTTTACCAGCACC
>CAZIWS010000066.1:0-1448 GCA_964543175.1 uncultured Candidatus Saccharibacteria bacterium | reverse complement strand
AAATACCAATTAAAACAATTTTTTCACCTGGCTTAATTTGAACTGAAAAATTTTGAAGTAAAGAAATGTTATTATTATCATAAACATAGGAAACATCTTTAAAAGATATTTCTCCTTTTATATCTTTTAATTTAACTTTAGGATTATCTTCAATTTGGTATGGAGTATTTAAAATTACTGACATTTCGTGAGCATCAGCAAATCCTTCATAAAAAGTACGAATAATATGGCCAAAACTCCACAAACTATCAATTAAACGAATTAAATAACTTTGCAAAAGGACAATAACCGGTAAAGTTATTAATCCTAATTTCCAATCTCCAATAACTAAATAAAAAATAATAAACTCAATAGCCAGAGAATAAAAACTACCAATAGCCCCAAGTCCTTCCCACCAATTCCAATTTAAAAGCGTAGCTTTTCTTTGTTTTTGAATTACTTGACCAACAATTTTTTTCTCATATTTATGACCAGTAAATAATTGAATAGAAGAATGATTGCTAATAGAATCAGAAATTGCTCCTGTTGTTTTAGAATCAGCTTCTGCTGAAAGTAAGTCATATTTTAATTTATGACGAATATAAATAAAAGTTGTAATTAAAAAAACAATACAAAAAATAGCTAAAATAAAAGCATATTTAGGAAATAAAGTATAAATAGCAATAACCGTACCTATTGATTTTATTAATAAAGGTAAACCATTGATAATTAATTGATCAGTAATTTTTTCAAAAGCTCTAACGTAGCGATTAATTTTTTGAGTTAAAGCACCAGCAAAATTATTAGCAAAAAAAGAGTGAGAATGTCCAATTAAATAAGAAAAAGCTAATTCCCTTAAATCAGCAATACAATTTGCCTCAAAATAAGCAAGCAAAAAACCTGAAATTCTACGAAAAATCCAACCTAAAAAATTTAAAATTAAAATAAAATAAATAATTTTATAGGTTGAAGAAATTAAAGTAAAATTATTTTGTTCTAAAATATTCCATAATTTTAAATATTGAAGTGGAACATAAATAGTCAAAGCCGATACTAAAATAGTCGAAAAAATAACAATAAAAAAAGATTTTTTATATCTTTTAGTTACTTGCCAAAAATATTTTAAAATTAAACTTCTATTTAAATTTTTATATTTATTATTCATTTTTTCAAAAACATTTCAAATTAAAAATTATTCTTCTTTATTGTCTTCATATTGATAAACATTTACTCTAGCAGGACGAATTACTCGATCTCCCATTTTATAGCCTTTTTGAATTATTTCAGCTATTTTGTGATCATTTTCTTTTTCAGTTGTTGAAACCATTTCAATTGATTGGTGAATATTGTGATCAAAACTTTCATTTAATTCTCCTATGCTTTTTAAATCAAATTCCTCAAAAATATTATTCATTTGAGAATAAATATGTTCAATACCTTTACGCCAGCTTTCATCTACTTTTTCCCAA
>CAZIWS010000065.1:2300-4110 GCA_964543175.1 uncultured Candidatus Saccharibacteria bacterium | reverse complement strand
ATAACCGGCCCCTCCATTGGACGGAGACCGAACCTGGAAGTCCGTCCTACGCGAGTCTCACTTTTCACTGTCTTTCACACTCTACACTCACAGAGGTGCTCTATGCGACGCGAAGTGCGCTGGGAGCGAATGTTCGTTGATGAAATCGAGGCGGCCTTCGAGGCGTGCCCGGTGGCGTACCTGCCGTACGGTCTGTGCGAGCCGCACGGGCCGCACAATGCGCTCGGCTGCGATGGCCTGCGGGCACATGCCTTCACGCGCCGCGCGGCGGAAATTCATGGCGGAGTGGTCTGCCCGCCGATGTTTTGGAATGTGCACGAGCAGGGCGTGTATGCCGCGTGGGGCGAGGCTGTGATCGGTCAGCGCAAGCCGTGGCTGACGGCGCTGCCGCCGGCGATGTTCCTCAAGAACATCCTCTATCATGTGCGGACCTGCGAGAACTGGGAGTTCAAGGTGATCGTGGTCTTCAGCGGCCACTCCGGCCCCCACGCCCGCGATGTCAAACAGCTTCAGGAGGTCCTGCAGCCGCACTTCGCGGGACGGCTGGTGTTCGTGCTCGACGGTGACTTCCCGGAGGTCTGGGCGGGTAGCGCGGGGCATGGCGGAGCGGTGGAGACAGCGATGCTGTGGGCGGCGCATGAGGATTGCACGGACCTGTCGCGGCTGCCCGAGCCGGAGGCACCGGGGCCGCATTTCGCGATGGGCGCCGATGCCGCCAACGCGAGCCTGCGACGGGGGCAGGAGATCATCCAGGAAGTCGGCGACCGCCTCGGGAAGCTCGCGATTGAGGCCCTAACGGAATACGACCGGCTGCAGCCGGAGCGGCGGTTTCTGACGTACGAGAACGTGGAGGAGATCTGGGAGCAGAACGTGGAGCCGCTGGTGAAAGACTTCAAGTCGATGCAGCCGCTGGCGGAGGGGCAACAGCCGCCGCCGGAAGGCTCGATCTGGCGAAGGAACTGGGCGCCGCCGGGGAAGTGGTAATGTCTGATGGAGGGGCCGGATATCATCCGGCCCTATCTTTTTCCTGTGGAGGGGCCCGATACCACCCGGCCCGTTTGTGGCTAGCCGGGCCGGATAATATCCGGCCCCTCCAAACGGCCGAGGCTACCGACGCCCCAAGGCCTCGAAGTACTTCCTCGTCAGGTCCTCATAGCCCAGCGGCAGATCCCTCTGCGGTGCATTCAGCGCTGGCGGCGGCTTCTGCGTCAGCGTCTGCCGTAGCGCGGGTGGGCTGGTTGGCCGCTGGTACGGTTTCGGCGCTTCCGCCTTGCGCTGGCGCTCCTCCCTGTCTTTCTGATACAGCGAGCGCTGCGCGTCGAGCATCTTGTGCAGGATGTCCTGCTGTCGCCGATGAGTCTCCTGCGTGACGTTCTGCCCCCGCAGGTCCTTCTCCACATCATCCATCTGGCCCGGCACACCGCCCAGTTGGTTGCCCAGACCGCCCTGATTGCCTGCCTGCCCTAACATCTTCTGCAGCGCCTGCCGCAACGCGGCCTGCTGGTCGGCCAGTGCGCCGATGCCGCCGGACTGCATTCCTCCGGGCATCTGCCCTGCCTGCTGGCCGCCGGGCATCGGTTGAGGCTGTCCGCCGCCCATCTGCTGCGTGCGCTGGTTGAGGCCGCGCTGCTGGCCAGCCATCTGCTGCAGACGCTTCATGTACTCCTGCAAGGCCATCTGCGCCGAGGCCTGCTGGAACTGCTGCTCGGACTGCAGGAGCTTTTGGACGAGTTGGTTCAGGCCGACCGTCACGCTCTCCTGCGACTGCAGCGCCGCGTCAATCGCCCCACCCGCCAAGTCTCGCTCGGCC
>CAZIWS010000065.1:0-2290 GCA_964543175.1 uncultured Candidatus Saccharibacteria bacterium | reverse complement strand
CTGTGTGGACATGGAGCCGACTCCCATCGCCTGCTGCACCAGTGACGGATCGACCATGGGCGATTTCTCAACCAACTCCCCTAAGCGCTGGGCCACCCGTCTGCTGCCTGCGCTGATCGCATGCTGCTGGCGCGCGAACTGCTGCAGCGTGCGCTTGGAGTGCATCATCTGCTCCGGGTGGTTGCCCTCATAGGGCTGGGTTCGGAGAGAGAGCTTTTCCTGCTGCTGTGACAGGTAAAGCCCGCTGGCGACAAGCTGCGCCGTCGCCTGTTGAAGCTCCTGGCGGGTCTGGCTGTAGATGTCGGCCTGCGCCCCTGCGAGGTCCGTCGCAGCCTGCTGGAGAGCCTGCAGAGCCTGCTGCTGGGCCGGTGCGGCCTGCTGCGGCTGGGAGGCATGCAGGGACTGGGACGCTTGCTGCATCTGCCCCGCCGGATTGGACTGGCGAAGAGCCTCGGCGATCTTTTGGAGCTTGTCGGCGAGGTTCTTCGTGCCTGCCGCTTGTTCGGCGAGCCGTTCGACTTTCTCGGGGAGGCTTTGGGTGTCGCGTCCGAGGTCTTTCTGATCGCGAGACTGGCGCTGGAAATCGCCGAGGTTCTGGGAGTTGCTTTTTATAATCAGCAGCGTTTTGTCCGTCACAGAAAAACCCGTTTCGATTATTTATTAAGCCATGATTTGATCAAGGAAGAAGAGCTGGAAAGCGCCTGGAAAGAATCTCGTGAGAAAAAGATATCCATGGAAAATTTTCTCATGCAAAAGCATAAAATTTCCAAAGTCGATATCGGCCACGCCTTTGAAGAATTCTACAACTGCCGTTTCATTCAATATAACGATAAATTGCCCATTCCCGGTCATTTAATTAAAAATTTAAAGAAAAACTTCCTGCGCCGCGAACTCTGGGTCAGGATTCACGTCCTCATCGATGATCCCAACAATATTATTAAAAAAGACACGATCGAGAGCCTTCTGAAAACCAAGAAGATTAAATATGATGTGGCCATGGAAGAAGACATCGTCAAATATATTAACCTCTTTTTTAACGTGCCGGATGAAGAACATTCGTTTACCGAGATTCTGGGACGCATGGAGGGAGAAGACGGTGCGCCATCATCAACTGATGAAGAAGATTTTGGTGAAGGAGTTTCCGAAACAGACAGTGTCATCATGCAACTCGTTAATAAAATTGTTAACGACGCATATACCAGACGCGCCTCTGATATACATATAGAACCGAATGTCGGCCGAAAGAATGTTGAAATAAGATTCCGTGTTGACGGGGACTGCTCTCTTTATCAAACAGTCCCTTTCAGTTATCGCGCAGCGATAATCTCGCGTATAAAAATCATGTCTAATCTGGACATCACCGTCAAAAGACTGCCGCAGGACGGGAAGATTAAATTCCGCCGCAACACGGGTGATGAAATCGAATTACGTGTGGCGACGATTCCCACCCAGGGCGGTGTGGAAGACGTTGTCATGAGAATTCTCGCCAAAGGCGAGACAATGCCGATAGAAGACATGGCTCTGCTTCCCCGCAATTACAAAGAGTTGGTCAGTGTTATTGCCAAACCATACGGCATGATTTTATGCGTTGGTCCAACCGGTTCCGGTAAAACAACGACATTGCATGCAGCGTTGCACCACATTAACCGGCCGGATAAAAAAATATGGACGGCGGAAGATCCGGTGGAAATTACGCAATACGGTTTGCGCCAGGTACAGGTGCAGCCCAAGATTGGTTTTGATTTTGCCGCGGCAATGCGATCGTTTCTGCGAGCCGATCCCGATGTCATTATGGTCGGTGAAATGCGTGATTTTGAAACGGCAAAAACCGGTGTGGAAGCATCCCTTACCGGCCACTTGGTTTTCAGCACTCTGCACACCAACAGCGCTCCGGAAACTATTGTACGTCTGCTCGATATGGGGATTGACCCGCTTAATTTCGCCGATGCCTTACTGGCTATTCTCGCTCAGCGTCTTGTTCGCACGTTGTGCAAATCATGCAAAGAAGTTTATCATGCGACGAAAGAAGAATATGATGAACTCGCCACAAGTTATGGCCTTGAAGAATTCAATAAATTAAACATTCCTTACAATGATGATTTCAAATTATACAGACCGAAGGGTTGTGGTAATTGCGACGGAACAGGTTATAAAGGCAGATTGGGCATTCACGAACTCCTGGTCGGCACCGATGATATCAAAAGAATGGTGCAAAAGCATGAAACCGTGGAAGTCATGCGGGACCAAGCTATCCTTGAAGGCATGACGACACTTCTACAAGATGGAATTC
>CAZIWS010000064.1:1190-4130 GCA_964543175.1 uncultured Candidatus Saccharibacteria bacterium | reverse complement strand
AAGACTAGTGATGGTAAAGATTTGACTATGAATGCTCCATCTGAAGTTAATCCAAGACAATTGATAGAATTAAATATTGAAATAAAGAAGAAGAAAGATAAATAGATAAAAAAGATAGGAAATTAAGATTGTGCTTCGTAAATTTGTTTTTGTGCTTAGTCTATTAAAAAAGCCCTTTAATGGGCTTTTATTTTAAATTGTACAGTGTAAACATTGAAATATAATTCTCCTTGTTCGTTGGTTTTAAATCTGTACATAGGATAAATTGATTTAATAAACTCAATGTTTTCGAATGTCTTTCCGTTTTTGTTCACAATTTTTTTGTGACTATCAATAATATTGCAAGATATTCCCAGGTTTTTAGCTATGTTTTTTATGCTTGGATTATTATTGAAGCTTTCCTCAATTCCTAAAAAATCAAAGATTAACATAAATATATTTCCGTTTTTTCTTAGTAAATGTGGTGCCAGCTTTAAAATATCAATAATGGTCTCTCTGCCTGTGCTTCCCGAAGAGTCGTGATAGTTTTTTTCTTTTTGTAAACTAAAGTTAAAAATTGGCATTTGTGGAGGATTGCTAACAACAACGTCAAATTTTTTTCCTCGCAAAATCTTAAAATCACCAGGAATCCATTTTATTTTTTTACTAAAATTTGAACTCTTTGAAACATGTTTGATCGCCTTTTTGTCGATATCTATGCCGGTAATATTTTTTGGATTTTTCAGATATAAATAGTGAGTAATAATACCGGTTTCGCCACAACCTATATCTAGTATATTTTTTTTCGAAAAATCAATATCTTTTATTGAATCAATAAGCATAAATCCGCTTTTTGGTATGTATCCGTTTTTTTTTATTTTTATCAAGATATTTAGTTTTTCTGAAAAAATAAAAAAATCTTTATTATTTTTGATGAGAAAAAAGTCATCATATAAATTCTTTAATGATGTTGAATTTTTCAAAATCATTTGCACATCTGCAGAGTCGGTTAACAATTTTTGAGTATTCATAATATCCTCCTTTTTCTGTTATTTTTTCAATTAAAAACATAGGGTATAAAATTTTATTGTCAATAATTATAGGTGTAGCAGCAAAAGACATTTGGTCCTCTATATAAGCCACTTCTTCTGTTGAATAAAAATTTTTTTTATTAAAGTTGTTTTGTAATAAAAATCTTTTTCTTCCAGAAAAAATATCTTCGTTATAGATTGCTCTTTCTCTTTGTTTTAGGATTTTTTGATAAAATAGGATATCTTGCTCTTTTTTAGTCAAAAAGCAGGAAAATTCCTCGTAAGCGTAATTTCTAAAAAAATTAGAAAATTGTTGGTCGTTTAGAGTAATGTCCTTAATAATTGTTTTTTTTTCAAAATCAAATATATACAAAACATTCTCTTTTTTATTAAACACTATGTTTCGGGGGGCTATATCACCCCAAAGAAACCCTCTTTTTTTAAAAGAATTCATTAATTCTTTTAACACATAAATCCATAATTTTTTTTTATATCCGTATTTTAATAAATGTTCCATATTTATTCCTTCACAAAAGTCTAAAAATAGAGTATCATTTTCAAAACCTATAATTGGAGCAGTTTTTACTTTTAATCCACAATCTAAAATAATTGGGTTAGAAGCGAAATAATTATGTGCTAGGGTGATTTGTTCATATTCAATTTTTAAAGTTTTTTTAAATACAATTTTATCTTTTGGATTTATAATTATTTTTTGTGGATTAAAACTTAGAATGTTCATTTTCCCTCCGTTTTTAATAATTGATTAATTTTTTAAAGAACTTGATAAATATCATTTCAATTTATGACATTTAATATTATCAATTATTTAAATTATTGTCAATATACCCCATATTTTTATAAAAATTAATGTTAATAAAAAAAGTTTAAACTTTAAATTTTCATTTTTTTAAAAAAAATGTTATTATAGAAATAATGTTAAATTTTTTATACAAAATCTATGGCTAATAATAAGGTAAAAGTAGGGGTAATAGTAACAAATAAAAAAGACAAAATTTTACTAATAAAAGAAAAAACTGGCAGAAATAAAAAGTTTCTTTGGAATATAATAAAGGGTACATATGGCGATATAAAAAACGAAACAATTTTTGATGCTGTTGGTAGAGAAAGTTTAGAAGAAGCCGGAATAAAAATAAAATTAAAGGGGTTATTTAAATGCTTTGTTTCTCAAAAAAATAATAGTATTTGGATTTTTTTTGTTTTTTTAGCTCGGTCAAATAGCATCCCCTTTCTAGCAAAAAAGGAAAGTCAAATAAAAAGAAAAGAGAATATTGCAGAAGCTAATTGGTTTTTAGCGGAGGATATAAAAAAAATGAAAAAAAATGATTTTGTTTCAGAATATATATATAAAATAGTTAATGAATGGGCGGTCTCTGGCATCCAACACCCCCTAAGTATTATAAAACAAATAGAAAAAAAGTGATATTAAATTTTGAAGTATTATTTTAAATTAGTATTTTGAATTGTAATTTATAAGTACAAGGTTGTAAAATATATATTAATATGGTTGACTTTTATGTATTTTTGTTTTAGAATTGATTAATGAAATTTTATAATTTTTTTTATTGAACTTTAAAAACAAATAAATATGAAAAACGAAAAATTAGTTTATGGTATCGATTTTGGTACTAGTAATTCAGCTGTTTCTATTATTAATAATAATGGCAAGAGCGAAGTTTTAAAAATTGGTAATGATGGTTGCAAAAAAACCATACCATCTCTCATCTTTTTCCCGGAAAGTGAAAAAAAATACTATATTGGGTTTGAAGCCATTTCAAAGTATATAGAATCTGGAATGAAAGGAAGATTTATGCAGTCTATAAAATCAGTTTTGCCCTCAGATATTTTTTCTGGTACATTGGTAGATGGTTTTGGCATTTTGAAAATAGAAAACTTAATTTCCTTTATATTA
>CAZIWS010000064.1:0-1180 GCA_964543175.1 uncultured Candidatus Saccharibacteria bacterium | reverse complement strand
GATATAAAAATCGACAGCACGCAGAAGTTCCATGATAAAATAACAAACACCGACACAAAAGATGTAATTTTAGGAAGACCTGCTAGATTCTCCAGTGATCCGTTAATAGATTCTTCTGCCGAAAAAAGATTGTTTGAAGCTGCAAAAATGGCTGGTTTTGAAAATATTATTTTTCAACTAGAGCCTATCGCCGCGGCCTTACATTATGAATCTTTATTAAAAAAAGAAGAGTTAGTTTTGGTTGTTGATATTGGTGGTGGAACTTCAGATTTTACCATAATGAAGTTATCTCCTGAAAAAAGAAGGCAAAGAGATCGTAAAAGTGATATTTTAGCTTCTAGTGGTGTCTACATTGGTGGTGATACCTTTGACTCAGATATTATGAAGTACAAACTTTTGGAATATTTTGGTTATAAATCTGAATTAAAGACGTTTAGTGGTAAATTGTTACCATTTCCTAATCATATCTTATTTAGTATATGTAGATGGCAAGAAATTGGTTTTATGAAAAATAGAAAAACTGAAAGACTTATTATGGAAGCTTTGCATGAATCAACAAATAAAGATGCTATTTTAAGATTACAATCTTTAATAAATGAAGATTTGGGATATTCATTGTTTAGAGAAATTGAAAAAGCTAAAATTAATTTATCTAATTCAAAGGTGTCATTTATTGATTTTAATCAGTCAAAGATAGAAATAAAAGAAAAGATTACACTAGAAGAATTTGAAAATTCTATTATTCAAGAAAGATTAGAATTAATAGATTCGTCAGTTGATAACTTAATGAAAAGTGTTGATATTCCAGTGCAATCAATAGATGCGGTTTTTATTACTGGTGGTAGTTCTTTAATTCCTGCTATAAAAAATATTTTTATCAAAAAGTTTGGAGATAAAAAAATTGTTACTTCAGATTCTTTTACTAGCGTTGTTTCTGGTTTAGCACTAAGTTCTAATTTTCTATTTTAACATTATTAAGGACCTAAATTTGGTCCTTTTTTTAAAAATAACTATTAATTTGTTGCTGATTTAAGACAATTGAGAGAATTAAATATTGAAATAAAAAAGAAGAAAGATAAATAGACGAGAAGGGCCAAAAATATTGGTCCTTTTTTTGTTTGTAGTATTTGGCAAAATATTTTTTTTATTGTATAATATGAGTATAAGTATAATTTTAAAA
>CAZIWS010000063.1:3250-4150 GCA_964543175.1 uncultured Candidatus Saccharibacteria bacterium | reverse complement strand
AAAGTTTTAGCCGTTAGAGAAATTAAATTATTTTTATTAAAACTTGGCGGGCTACCTCGGGCTGGAACCGTAATTTTGGCAAGCCCAGCAAGGCTTTTCGGTGATTTTTTAAGGCTTCAGAAAATAAGATCCTCGTACTATACAAGACAAATTAATTGTTGATACTTCTGGAAGCTTCATCTAAAAGTCTGGCTTGCAAAGCTTTTGCATTCTTTATATCCTTATCTATAACTAAATGTTCATTTTTAGCCATCATTTCTTCCCATTTATCTATTTTCTGTTGTATAACTTCATATGCCTCCATTGCAGACATATTTTCCTTCAAAATACTACGTAATAAATCCTGTTGTTTTTGCTGTTCAGAAATTAAAGTTCTTAGGCGCTTTTCATCTGGAGCATGATTTTTTTCTGCTTTACCTAGAGCATCTTTATTTATTGTAATAGTATTTCTCATGGTAAAAAAAGCCATATCAGCACTACCTGGCTTAACTTCTTCTGGAATGGCGACTTTCTCCTTGCGTTCTTTCTCATTATTTTCTTTAGATTCTTCAAAAACTTTAGCTAATTTACCATCTAAATCATTCCAGGCTAAACCCTTGCCAGGCTTATCAGATGTTAAAAATTTTTCAAAATTCATAAAATTAATTTTAATTTTTAAGTTCTTCGTGCTAGCACGATTTTGCGGAGAGGATGGGACGTAGTTGGAATAATTTTATATATAAAATTATTTATTAAGCTTTATTAAGTTCTTCATAAAAAAATCATGAACTTTATCACTATCAGCTTGAAATAATTTAAAAACCTCTAGCGAATAAATACTAACATTGTTATAGGTTGGTTTGTTTTTTTGTCGTTCTTCGACATTCATAGAATGGGCTAAATTATTTCTAAGGTCATTAA
>CAZIWS010000063.1:0-3240 GCA_964543175.1 uncultured Candidatus Saccharibacteria bacterium | reverse complement strand
TAATTTGCTTAACAATGTTTAATTTTTGCAATAAATACATTTTTTCTAATAAAGATTCAAAAACTTTAAGTTTATTTGAACTATTTTCTTTGACTTTGAAAAAGAAAAATTTTATATATAAATCCAACAAATAATCTATACCAAGATAAAGAACCATCACCTCACTGCGTATCAACCTATCCTTTATTCCCTCTAATTTAAATGTAACAATCATTGTTGAATCTTGTTCAAACGTTGCCTTATTAATGTTTATACCAAGCAAATTCTTTAGTTCACTAATTTCTTCTAATAATCCCTCTTGTTTAATTGTATATTTATACATATCTTCATGTTTATTAATATTTCAAATTATACACATTGCTGAAAAAGAGACATAATAATAGCACCTAAAATAGCACCCGAAACAGCACTTATAATATTTAAAATAATAACATCTTTATTCCTAATAAAAAAATTAGAAAGTTCTTTTTTATCTTTTAAATAAATTATATTTTTGTAAAATAAAGCTATATAAAACAAAAGAAGAAAAAAGAGAGTAGCGATTAATAAAAAAAATAAATACTTTTTTTCTTGTAATGATACAAAAAAATATAGCAACACAGGCATTGAAAAAGTACTGACTCCAAGCAAACCAAAAATCAGGTAGTTACTAGCCAATTTACCAAAGATTCTTTGTTTTTTTATTAAGATGTTTTCTATTTTCTTAACTATTCCGAATATCTTATTATCTTCCATTTTATAGCAATACAAATCAACGCCATTGTGTTTATTGAATGATATGTCAATACTACAATGTTCATCTGGAACATAGGCTTTTATTTCCAACTCTTTCATTCTACTAACACCTAACTCCTCTTTTAGTCTTTCTATTTCTTCAAATTTTAAATTAAATCCACCACCAGTTATTTCAATATGTCTAACAAAATCTTTTTCTTCTTCTAAAATTTCAATAATTTCTTTTATATCATTTTTATAAATTTTTACAAAAGGAATTTTTATTCTTTTTTTATCTTTTTTTATTTTTTCCATATTTTAATATTTAATTTATTTATCAAAATAATACCACAAAAACCAAAAAATTGCCATAATTACACAAATATAATAAAATTAGAATATGAAGGAAAATGAGAAAGAAAAAAAAGAAAAGTTTGTTTTTGAAGCAAAAATAAAACAGAACTTAAAACTTCTAATGTTAGATGATGATTTTTTTAATGACTTTGAGAAAAGTAAAAGATTTACTCACAAATTATCTGATTATTTTGCAAGAATAAAAAGCAACAAAGATACACCTAAAATCATAAACGAATACAATAATGATTTGTATGAAGAAATTGTTAAAAATTTTAAAAAATACAATTTATCTTCAATCTACTACCAAGCTATTTTTTTTCTTTTAACTGAGGAAGAGGGCTTAGGTGATATTTCATTGAAAAAAAATAGTGCCATGCGATTTTTAATAGAGCAGGGTCATAAAAATAAACATAAAGATAGTTTCTATCTTAGATTATATCCAGAAATAACCCTAAAAGATATTCAAAATTCATGGCCTGCTATTGAAATGATTCTCAAGTATAGCGCAATAAGAAAAACCAAAGAAAGAAAAAGAAGAAGAGTTAACATTAAAAGAGATATTGAAATATACAAGCTTAAGAAATTAAAAAAAACTAATAAACAAATAGCTGAGGAAATAAACAAAAAATATTCAGGAGTTATTGGCTATGAAGATGTTCCTAAAATAATCAAAAGAATCAAAGAAGAAATTAAAAGCCTTATGGGCAAATAAGGATTCCTTATAAGCCTTATTCAATAATAGAATAATAAATTAAAGTCGCAATGATAAGTTGCGATTTTTTTATTTACAAAATGATTAAAGATTTTAGCCAAAAACTAATAAACGATACTAGAGAATATTTTTCTTCTCTTTATCAAAAAGAAATCAGCGAAGAAGAAGCTGAAATGTTTTTAAAATCTTTAGTTAATTTAACAAGTTGCTTTTTGAAATAAAAACAGAAATAGAGGTCTGCAGTTTAACTCGAAGAAAAAGATTAGAAGATTTTTCTTCGGTCTTGCTTTGAACTTTTTTCTTTCTACTTACCCCATTAGCCTTACAGGTTTGCAGTTTAACCACCTGTAAAGGTGGCATTTATAGCTTATCAAAAACTTGTTTTTGATACTTATTAGATTTCTGTTTTTATTAATAACTTAGATAAATACCTTTAACTTGATTTATTACACACATTAGATCCATTTATGAAACATAAAAAGATAACAATATTTAAAAAAATAATAGTATCAGGAAATCATCTTGAATTATTAAAATTTGAAAATGGAGTTAGAATTGGTTATAAGTTTCCCAATAGAAAGCAAATTAGAAGAAAACCGAAAAAAATAGAACCCAAACAATTAATGATGTTTGATAAACAAAGTTTTAGATTAATAAAGCCAGAGGAAAATGAAAAAAGCAAAGAAGAACTAAAGCCTAGAATGAGTAGTTATATTAGAACTAAAAATAATATTAAAAGGCTGGCCTGGAGCAATGCTCAAAATTTTTGCTCATTTCTAACCCTAACCTTTGGAGATAATATTAAAAATTTTGATAAAGCTAATTATGAATTAAAAAATTTTCTTAAAAAAATAAGAAGAAGATATCCAAATATTAAATATTTAGGAGTATGTGAATTTCAAAAAAGAGGGGCTATCCATTATCATTTATTAACTAATATATTTCATGATGCTAATGAACTAGCTAAAATATGGAGAAATGGTTTTATTAAAATTAATAAATTAAGAAATAAAGATAATTTAGGAAATTATATAGTTAAATATTTAAGCAAAGAGGGATTTTTAGATAGTAGATTTTTTAATAAAAGAAAGGTTTTCTATTCTAGAAATTTACAAAAATCAATAACAATAATTAACCCTTACTTTATTAATGACTTATTAAGAAATAAATATTATGAATCTTTATCTTTAACTGAAAAGTATAGATGGAATGGATTTAATGAATATATAGGAGAAATGGCCTATATTCTTTATGGGGTTGATTATAAAAAAGACAAGAAAGAAGATTCTTGATTTTTAAATAGTTCTTTGTTAAATTAATAATATTGACTCAACGTAATAGATAATTGCCCAAAGTATTTTTTAAAATACTAATTTGTCGCTCGAAATGGGCAGTTCTGCCAAACGATAAGTTTTCCTTTGGGTTAATTTATTATGTTGGGTCAATCAGGACTGCCC
>CAZIWS010000062.1:0-4264 GCA_964543175.1 uncultured Candidatus Saccharibacteria bacterium | reverse complement strand
AAAAATTAAGCAACAAAATGAAATAATTTCAAATATTTTAGAAAGACTTGAAAAATCTGGTATATAATTAATTAATCCTTAATTTTTAGTTTTTGTTGCAGAAGAGGCTGAGAGTAAAATCTTGGCCTCTTTTGTTTTATTTAGATCTTTACGAGTTTTAATTCTCATTTTAGTGTAAGGTTATTTTTATTTTCCAATAATTCTAATTCTTTCATTTTTAACCCCCTACAATTAAACTACACACAACGCCTTCTGGCAAATTAGTTTCTGATTCAACAATTACTTTTAGACCTGAAATACTATCTATAATACCATAATTTTCAAGATTACTCCAAATATAATCATTTTCTGAAAAACCAAAAAATAAATTATATTTTTTACATATTTCATGACATTTATCAAAATTATCATCTTCTTCTAAAGCTGTTAAATATTCTTCAGCAAATTTACTCAAATAATTATTAACTTCTTCAATAGATTCCTTAACTATGATAATTTCTAACATTTCATAGTGAATTTCTTCAGTGTCTCTTAATACAAAAAGTTTCATTTTTAGTTCCTTATTGTTAATTGTTCGCGTGCATAAATGTAATTCATTTCTCTAATGTCTTCTTCATTAATTCTCTTAGGTGACCGTTTATGGTAACACCTAAAATCGTTAAACTCATAACCTCCAACAATTTCATCTAGTTCAACATCTAAAATATAAACAGAACCCTTGAAACTATTGAACTCAGAAATTAAAAACTTGCAACTTTTTATTGCGCGTAATTCTACTTGTTTCTTAGTCCCAGTAAAGTCGACAGGTTTTAATTCAGAAACTGAGCATGACCCAAAAATTTTGTAAGTTCTAAGTGTTTTTGATGTTTTTGAATTTGACATTTTTTAATCCTTTTTTTTAAGTTAAAATTGTTGTTGTTAATTTATTATATCACTTATGTTGAATTTTTTTATAAAATATTTTTTAATTTTTATACAAATTTTAATTAAATTTAATAACTATATCATGTATTTTCCCACGACAGCCAAACTATTTTGTTGTTTTTATACTTTTTTGAGTGAATGCTTAAGATTGTGTTTGAAAACCTTGTGTAGCACAGCCTGTTTTGCGATTAAAATTTCTTCGTCGCTCCACTCACTTAATTCATCTTGTGTTGCGAATTCTCCAAATAGTTCCCGACTTAACATATTTGCAAAAATAACACACTCTAAAATATTTTTACTTGAGAACCAAGTGTAACTTTTTCCAGATTTCATAATATTAACTTGCCAACGATTACCCTGGATTTTGAACACATTTTTGTATTTACAATTTTTTTTGTTGATGTTAGTTCCTCTGTTAGCGGCATTTGTTGAATGGTTACAAACACGTAAATTTTCAAAACGATTATCAAGTCTGTTTCCATTAATGTGATCTATTTCAAATTCACTCACATCATAACCATGCAATTTCATAACAAAACGATGAAGCAAAATTGATCCCTGAACTCCAGTAATTCTCTTATTACAAAACTGTGCATAGGTTGCAAGATGCACACGTTCTTTTGTTTTGTCTCTGTTGTCAAATAGGTTCATCTCATAAATTTTCTGATCTTTGAGCAGGTCATAAACATCATTGTCGAGTAATGTTTCATAGTTTGATATTGTTTTTGAGTCTTTATAGAGTTTCAGGCTGTGCATTTTTTGGATCCTTTGAAAAAAGTGTATTAAGTTATTTTTACATTATATATGTTTTAATAAACTCTTTATAAAACTTTTTTATTTTTTATACAAATTTTATTAAATATAACACAAGAAACTATAAAACTACCATTAATAATCTGTTTTTATTTCATTATTAATACTCTGTTGGTGGGTTATTTAAAAAAACCCCCTATATTTTTTGTTCTTTTGAATTTAGAAATTCCATTAATTTTTCACGTTCTTTTTTATCAAACCACTTTTTTTCTTCAAGATGTTCAAGCATTTTTTCTTTTCCTAATCTTATTATGTCTTCTTCACTCAACTCATAGCCATTTTCAAAAGTTATTGTTTTCATTCTTCTGTATCCTTAATGTTATTATTTTTATTCAGTATCTTTTTCTACTTTAATATCAAAACCTAATTCTGTTATTTTTAAACTAAAATCACACGTATATTCTAAATTTTCATTTGGTTTTGCAAAACTTCTAGTTTTCAAAAAACCCAACTTAAATTTATTAGAATCTTTAGAAACAATACCAAAAATACAATCAGTTACGTAAGCTAATTTATCACTCATTGCAAGGTCCATTGTATCTGCTTCTTGACCTGATTTATGTCTTTTATGTCCTTCTCTATTAAATTGAGTGGAAGCAATAATAGGAATTTCTCTTTTCATTGCAAGATTTTTTAATTCAGAACATATAACACCAAGTCTATCTTTTTCTTCCAATCTTTTATTTATTTGTTCTGAAGGACTCATCGTATAAATTGGATCTACTATTATTAAATCAATCTTTATGTTATTTTTTCTCTCAATTTGTCTACATTTTAAATCTATATAAGCACTTGAACACGGTTTATCAAAAGCTTGAAGCCAAAATAAATTTTTATTTTCTTTAAAAAAGTTTAATTTATCTTTTAAAATCAACAATTCTTCTTTATTCAATTTCTTTTTTTCAACTTTAAAAGCTTCAAGACCTGAATGTATCGAAATTAAACGGTCCATATTTTGCCATATTGGCATTTCCAAACTTACAAATAAAATATTTTTGTTCTGTTTTAGAATGTTATATGTAAAATTTAACATAAATAATGATTTACCTTGACCTTGACGTCCGGTAAATAAATTTAATTCACCTGGTTGCCAACCTCCAGTAAGTAAATCAAAATCTTTAAAGCCAGTTAATATCCCGGGTTTACTTTGAGGATTTAAACAATACTCTTCTGTTCTATTAAAATAATCATCTACAAGTGATGAATTTTCGAATACATCTTCATTAACTGAATTAGTTTGACTAAATGTTTTCCTTGTCTCATTTATTCTTTCTTCAAGATAGTCAAGCAATTTATCTGAATTTTTTGCACCATTAACATAGCTTTCTTTAAATTTCTCAAATGATTCTCTATGATATCCCATAATTGAACGGTTGACATAAATTTCTTCTAAGTACATGAATTTTATTTTGAATGACTTCTGGACAAAACTACATTGAAATATTTTTGTTAAGAAAATCTCATATTTTTCATATTCTTTTGGATTAATCTTATTTTTGAAAAATTCAATAAGTGATGTTTTTGAAAAATAATCATGGTAGTTTATAAAATGTTTTACGATATTTGTAAATATAACAAAAGCAATTTCAGAATAAAAAATTGCTGAATTAACTGTAGTTGAAAATTCTAAGTTCTCTAAAATTTCATCTTTAAAAATGTATTCTAATGTTGGTCTATCGTCATCATAAATCAATTGACGTATAAGTTCATATTCAGTTTGAAGTGAACAAAATGGTTGACCTTCAGTCCCTAAGTCACTAGTTGTTTGTTCTTGTTCTATTGATTTTGATTTTCTTGATAACATTTTTTTGTTTCCTGTAAAGTAAGTTTTAAATTATAGTTTAGTTCTTCTCTATTGTTATTTCTTTTAAGTTCTATCAAGCTTTAACTATGTTAGTCATATGTAACTATGGTTGAAACTTAAAGTATGATAGAAAGCTTCTAATTTACTTAAAAACTTTTTTATAAATTTCTCCTAATTCTTCTAGTGTTATTTCAGAAACTTTTCTTCCACTTCTTACAATTTTTTTATTTGTTTCATCTAAATATTCATCATAAGTATGACCTGTTTCACATAATAAACTTGAAATTTCAGGAAATTTAGACTCTAAAGTTTTGAGAGTTTTAGAACTTAACCAATTACATTTTTCATCGAAAAAACAAACTAAAGCTCTTCTAAAATCACTTCTAGAAAAATCTCTTGTATTAGCTATTTGTTTTAATGCATTTAAATTCTCTGGAGTTCTATGAAACTTAATAGAAGTATTTTTTTGAAAAGTATCTAAAATTGAAAGAAGTTCATGGTATCTTTCAGAATCATCCATTTCTGAATATTTTTTTGTTTTAACTATAGATTGAATTTTTTCTTTTTCAACTTTAGTTTCAATTATAGATTTAGTTTCGGCTCCAGTGGAAGGAATCCCCGTAGCGGGTTCCGACACATCTTCTCTCTTCTCTTCTTCTATTCTTTCTTTCTTAATCTTATTAGATATATTAATAAGGTAAGGTTCTGGTAAGGTTCTGGTAA
>CAZIWS010000061.1:1262-4291 GCA_964543175.1 uncultured Candidatus Saccharibacteria bacterium | reverse complement strand
CAGCTATTCAGAGAGTTTGTTGACATAGTAAAAAGAATAAACCCAAAAGTCATTTATTACCATTTAATTAAATTAGGTTCTACTTTCTAGGTTCTAGGTTTGATAAAATTCACTAGATCCTAGTCACTAGCTACTAGCAACTAATTACATGACAAGAGTAAAAAAAGGAGTACATGCCCTAAAGCGAAGAAGAAGTGTTTTAAAACAAACTAAAGGATTTAGGCATGGAAGAAAATCAAAAGAAAGACAAGCAAAAGAAGCATTACTTCATGCTGGAAATTATTCATTTGCCCATCGTAAAGATAAAAAATCACACAATCGAAAACTTTGGAATATTAAAATAAATGCAGGATCAAGAGAAAATGGAATATCTTATTCTAAACTTATCGATTCACTAAAGAAAAACAACATAGAATTAAACAGAAAAATGCTCTCAGATTTAGCAGAACATCACCCAAATACTTTTAAAAAAGTTTTAGCTAATTTAAAATAATTTTTAAAACAAAAAAACCTCCCCACAAGTTAAACCTGTGGGGAGGTTTTTAATTTTTATTTTACAATTTTATATTCAGGAACTTTATTTTTTCGGACTACCGAGATAACGTCAGAAACTAATTTTTTAGGATCTTCCCCAGAAACAATTTTATCATTAGGTCTATGTCCCTTAGCAACAATATCTTTAAGCTGTTCATCCATTTGCCAATCTCCTTCATAAATACCAATGGCCTTACCATCTTCAAAAGCCACCACAAATTCATGAATAGTTCCAACTCTGCCACAACCACAAATAACAGCATCAGCAGCTCTAGTTAAAAGTAAATCTCTACCAGGATAACCAAAACCAGTATAAACAATTAAATCCATATAATCTAAAGGTAATTTATATACCTCAACGTGCTCTTTTTCACTTGAAGCTGGAGAAAAGCCAATTGAAAACCCACCAACTTCTTTAGCTCCCATGGCTGCCCAAAGAGGAAAACCAGTAGTTGCTCCGGTAACTAAAACAGCCCCCTGACGAGCAATTTCACGTCCTAGTTCTTTGGCTTTATCTAAAGCATCAATTCCACAATGCCCTGTTTCGGCTGCTCCTGAAACACATATTTTAATTTGTTGATGTCCGTGTTTTGAATACGGATTTGCTGAAAGTGGGTCCATATAAATATTATAACCTAAATAATTTTTTTTCCAAATTTTAAAAAAATTATTAACAATAAAGAGAGACTGAACTGCCGTCCTCGGGTGTATGTGCCTCAACTCCTAAGTTATCTCTTAGCCTTTGAGCTAAAAACATAGCAGACTTTGACTCACCCATCACTACAAAAACTTTTTTTAATGTTTCAGCGCTATTTTCTACAAAATTTATTAAGCCATCTGAATCTTTATGTCCTGAGTAGCCATAAATAGTAACCACTTTAGCGCGCACTGGAACATCTTCGCCTGAAATTCGAACAGTTTTAATGCCTTCTTGAATAAAACGCCCAATTGTTCCAACTGCCTGATAGCCCGTTAATAAAATTGTATTATTAGGATCAGGTAAATAATGTCTTTCATGATGAACAATTCTACCGCCATTAGACATACCTGAACCTGCAATAATAACTTTAGGATTAGGAACTTTATTAATCATTTTTGATTCCTCTGACCTAAGAGTGGTATGCAAACCATGAAAATCAAAAATGTGATGATCTTGAGCAATTACTTTTTGTGCTTGTTCATTAAAATAACTTTTAAAATGTTTAAAAATTTCTGTTAAACGGATAGCCAAAGGGGAATCTAAAAATATAGGCATCTGAGGTATTCTATTATTTTCAACTAAATCATTTAATTCAAATAAAAGCTCCTGGGAGCGCTCTAAAGAAAAAGTGGGCATTATTAAAGTTCCCTTTGCTTTGTAATTATCTTCTAGGGCTGCTTCTAATAATTTTTTTCTTTCATTTCGAGATTCATGATTTCTGTCACCATAAACACTTTCCATTATTAAATAATCAATATCTTCAATTTTTTCAGTATCAGGAAGTAAAGGAGAAGGACTATTACCTAAATCTCCAGTAAATAAAATCTTTTTTTTATTTAAAATAAACTCAACCATGGCAGAACCTAAAATATGTCCAGAATTTTTTAAAGAAGCTTCTAGGTTTTGGGTAATTTGAATTTTTTGATGATATTCAAAACCCTGCCACAAAGAAAAAACTTTAGAAAGAATTTCTTGATTATAAATTTCTGATAAATTATATTCTTTATTTTTAGAAAGAATATTCATGGTGTCATCAAGCATTGGCCTAGACAAAGCTTGGGTGGGTAAGGTTGAATATATTTTTCCATTAAAGCCATCTTTAATTAATTTAGGAATTCTGCCAACGTGATCAATATGAGCATGAGTAACAAAAAGAATATCAATATCCTTAGGATCATAGGGAAATTTATCCCAATTAATATCATCAGCTAGTTTTATTCCTTGAGTAAGGCCGCAATCAACTAAAATTTTTTTACCATCAACTTCTAAAAGAAAATTGGCGCCAGTAACGGTGCCTGTTCCTCCACAAAAAGTTAATTTAGCTACTTGTTTCATTTTTTTATTATACCTTATTTTCTTTTTTAATAAAAATTTTTTTATATAAAATAAGACCCAAAACCCCGCCAGCTAAGTCACAAAAAATATCAGAAATAGTATCTAAAAAATTAAAAGGATTAGCTGCAATCGTTTCATTAACAAAAAATTCAAAAATTTCCCACAAAATTCCTATCAATAAAACTCCTAATAGTATTTGAAAAACAAAAACATAAAAATTTTTATTAAAAAAGAAATAAAACAACAAAAAAGCAACCCATAATCCACCCAAAAAATGCATAAAAATATCAAAATACCACAAAGAATAATATAAATAAAATTTAGCTCCTAGAAAATTTAAAAAAAAGATGATAAAAATAAACAAAGAAAGATATTTAAAAATCTTTCTTCTGTCTATAAAATCATTTTCTTTTTGATTTAATTTTAAAACAGAAAACATACAATAATATTATAACATTTA
>CAZIWS010000061.1:0-1252 GCA_964543175.1 uncultured Candidatus Saccharibacteria bacterium | reverse complement strand
AAAAAAACCGTAAAATACGGTTTCTTTTTAGGGCTATCTCCAATGTATTACCCTAGCTTTAAACTAGGTGGGTGTCCGACACAAGAAACCAAGGTTAATTGTGATCAAGAATCCCATATATATAGTGTTCTAGGTAATAATTGGAAATAACCCTACTTTAAGTTTAACTAATTTGAAAAATTTTGCAATAAAAAAATTTAAAAAACCATAAATTTTATAAAAAACAAGTAATAAAAAAACCCTTAAGGGGGTTTTTTTATTTTTTATTTCTTTTTTGTTTGAGTAAACTTTTCATGAAGAACTTGATATTCAAAAATTTCATTTTCTGAAAACCAATGGGCAATTTCACTTTTAGCTTCTTCTGGGTCTCCTGAAGCGTGAATAAGATTAGGAATTCCGACATTATTCATGTCGCCATGAACATAGCTCATATGAGCATAATCTCCTCTAATTGTACCTGGAAGAGCAGTTTTAGGCTCTGTGCTTCCAACCATTTTCCTAACCAAGGAAATAGCTTCAATCCCCTGAAGAACAAAAGCAATAACTGGACCAGAGCACATCATTTCTAATGTATTATCAAAAGCTTTTTGACCTCTTCGAGAAATCATTTTGCCAATTTTTTCATAATGACAATAATAATGATTGTAGTCAGGTTTAAGCATTTTAACTCCAACAATTTTAAGTCCCACTCTTTCAAAACGAGACAAAATTTCACCCATAACTCCTCTTTGAATAGTATCGGGCTTTAAAACAATAAGTGTTCTTTCTGTTTTCATATTATTTATATTAAATTATTATAATAAAACTATCTTAACAAATTTTCCCCAAAATTCAAAATCCTTCCAATGCCTTAGGCGCTGGGAGGGGTACTAAAAATTAAATTTTATTTATTCACTATTTTGCCTTTCGTATTTGGCCATTATTTCTGATTCAATTTCTTCTCGATCACGTCCATACTTAAGATAAGAAAGTTCTTTAATATCATTAACAATTTCTACATTTCCTTTCTCGGGTGCCAAGGTGTGCATATTGAAAGGCTTAGAAGGCTGTCCTTTTATTAACATATTGACATAAGCATTATAATTATCAAGCTTCATAATATCAGTAGCTTTAAATGTTGGCTCAAAACGTTTTTGCAAAAAATCAGCATCTTCAGAAGAAACTCGAAAAACAGCCATAGAGCCCACATTTCCGAAAACTGCATTTTTAATTCCCTCTTCTAATTGAGAAATATATTGGTGAGCAATATTAA
>CAZIWS010000060.1:0-4307 GCA_964543175.1 uncultured Candidatus Saccharibacteria bacterium | reverse complement strand
TTTTTAATTCATTTTTAATAAAATCGAGCTCCATTAGTTTTTTTACCACTTCGTCCACAGTCAATCTTTTAGTATTATGAGAGGTATAATCCTCCTCTTTTGAAATTTCTTTATCACCTTGGATAAAATATTTTGCATAATTCATATCTCTCCCATCAATAGGAACTCTAAAAAATCCGCCAAGATCTTCTGACTTCGACATCTCTTCACGATTAACTAATGTTTCATATAATTTTTCACCATGACGAGACCCAATTATTTTAATTTTATTTTTTGCTTTAAAAATCTTTTGCAAAGCAAGAGCCAAATCCATTATTGTTGAAGCTGGTGCTTTTTGAACAAAAATATCACCACTCTTAGCATGTTTGTAAGCGTAAAGAACTAGTTTCACTGATTCATCTAATGACATTAAAAATCTTGTCATGTTTGGATCAGTTACTGTAATGTCTTTACCTTCTTTGATTTGTTTTACAAACAAGGGGATAACAGATCCTCTTGAGGCCATTACATTTCCATACCTAGTAGCACAATAAACCGTTTTACTATGATTTGATCTAGCCTTTGCTACCATTAATTTTTCCATTAATGCTTTAGTCATTCCCATAGCATTTATTGGATAAACAGCTTTATCTGTACTCAAAACAACTATTTTTTCAACTTTATTATTTTCTGCCGCATTTAAAACATTATTTGCTCCAATAATATTAGTCTTCACCGCTTCCATGGGAAAAAATTCACATGAAGGGACTTGCTTTAAGGCTGCCGCATGGAAAACCATATCAACCCCTTTCATAGCTTTATTTATACTTTCATAATCACGGACATCACCAATAAAAAATTTTACCCTAGATTCACAAAGTTCATTACGTAGTTTATCTTGTTTTTCCTCATCTCGACTAAAAACACGAATTTCACCAATATCAGTGTTTTTTAAAAAATATCTCAACATTCTATTTCCAAAAGAACCTGTTCCACCAGTTATAAGTAAAGTTTTATTTTTAAAACTTATTTGTTTTTTCATATTCTTTTCTTTTATTTTTATAAAAATCAGACTCTTGGAAATCATTATACATCTCAATCACTAAATCTTTCCATTTTGGTGGCTGATAATTAATTTTTTGTCTCAAAATATCAGAATTTAAAGACCTATCTATTTTAACAGTTTCATCAACCATTATTTTAATATTTTTTTTATAAACATCGGCAATAACTTTTAATAAATCATATTTTGAAATTGGATCAACTGAAATTTGATAAAGACCATTTAAGGTTTCATCTGGAATAATTTTCTCAGCCAATAACTTTGCGAATTCTAAAGTAGTGAATCCAGAAAAAATTGCCTTTTTATAACCTTTTACTGTATTTTCTTGACTCAAAAACCAATCTAAAAGAGCTATCTTTGAATTCAATTCATGTCCAATTATTGAGGTTCTAATTGTTAATGTATTTTTACTATCTTTAACTTCCCCCAAATACTTAGTCATTCCATAAACATCATGGCAAGTCGGTAAATCATTATCTTTATAATCTCCTTTTTGACCATCAAACACACAATCTGTTGTAAAAGTAATTAATCTAATTTTATTTTTTTCACAAATATCAGATAGTTGATGGGGGAATAAAGCATTAATTATTATGCTTTTGGAAATATTATTTATTTGATCTGATTGTTTAGTAATCCCTGTACAATTAATAATAATATTTGGTTTTACTTTTTTAATTATTTTTTCTACTGTTTCAATTTTATCAACATACACATTTTCATAAACATTTTTAAAATCAAAAAATTCACTCTTTTTTTTAACAGTCCCAAAAACCTCAAAATTTTTATATTTTGATAAAACCTCAAAAACCTTATGACCAATCATCCCATTAATACCTAATATTAATATTTTTTTCTTCACTTTCCTTAATATACCAAACTTGTTGTTTGATATGTAATATTAATTATCTATAATGTGGATATATGAACGACATACCTCTACTATTAACTATTTCTTCATTCATTGGATATGCTTTCTTTCTAAAACGAAAATTTAAAATATCATTTCATATTCTTCCTTTAATAATTTATTCCTTAGCCATAACAATTGGTTTTTTTTCAATATTTTTGGATTTTTTTTCTTTCTTTAAAACAGCTTTTTGTGTAATAGGTAATTTGTTTTTAATATTAGAATTTTTTTTTGTATTAGAAAGTAACAAACCAATAAAAAATTATCTCCAAAAAAACATTTTGGGAATTATTTTTATTTTTCTATGTTTAGCTTTATTTTTATGGGTCAATAACTCTAAAATTTATGGGTGGGATGAATTTTATTGGGGTCAATTCGCTAAATTTATACATGCATTTGGCTCTTTCTGGACTAAAGATAGTGCTATTTTAGCCTCTGCTTCTAAATACCCACCAGGAGCCGCCATTGGTCAAAATATTTTTATGCCTTTTGGAAATTTTAATGAAACGGCTATCTTTTATGCCAACACCTTTCCATTCTTATGTCTACTAATTTTAGTTATTAATTTGTTCAATAAAAAAACAACTAAAATTAGACTTAATGTACTTAAAACAGTTACTTCTATTTTAGGAACTTTATTTTTATTTTTTTATTTTGCCTTAAATTATCCTGGATACAATCTAACTGATTACCCTTTAGAAATAGTTTTTACTTCGGGCTTATTAATTGTTATTTTTTTCCCAACAAAATTAAAAAATTTGTATTTAATTTTGCCAATAA
Organism: uncultured Candidatus Saccharibacteria bacterium; assembly: GCA_964543175.1. Taxonomy (GTDB): domain Bacteria; phylum Patescibacteriota; class Minisyncoccia; order Phycocordibacterales; family UBA9973; genus UBA9973. The sequence goes on along the minus strand of CAZIWS010000060.1, from coordinate 1,575 downwards.
TTTCTACGTTGATACTTTTAAAACCTGTGGGTATTTTATTAGCTTTAATCATTATCACAATAGCTCTTCTTAGATGTTTAAAAGAAAAAATATTACATAATTGGAAAAATATTTTTCTATTATTATTTTTTATAATTTTAGCTTTTAGTCCCTACTTTATTTGGAATAATTATGTTAAAAAACAAAGTTTAACTGGGTTTGATGTACCAAAGATTAGTTTAGATTTATTAAAAAATTCATTAATCATTAAAAATTCAGAAAGATACCAAACAACTTGGTCTAATTTTTCTAAGTATATTTTTACTAAACCTTTAAATTATGTTGAATCACCAAGTTCTTTCCTAAAAATAATTGCAAACAAGGATACTTTAATTAATTGGATTATATTTCTTTTTATTTTATTCATTATTATTATTTATCTCAAAAAAAATAAACAAGAAAAATTATCTAAAGATATTATTTCTTACTTAGTTCTATTTGGAGGATTATTTTGCTGGATATTTTTTCATCTATTTATGTGGTTAACAGTGTTTAGTAGTTACGAAGGACCTATTTTGGCTAGTTATGAAAGATATATGTCAATTTTTTTAGTGGGGATAACTACTATATTTTTTATCACCATAATTCAAAAAATAAAAAATATAAGAACTATTATTCTAGTATTTTTCTTCATTTTTATTATGTCAATCTATTATCGATCTTCTTTATTTACCATGGTCAAAAGACCCATTAAAAATTTCAACCCAAAAAGAACTGAAATAACTGAACTTTCTAATAATGTAAAAGATATTGTTAAAAATAAAAATAAAATTTATTTTATTTGTCAAAATTCATCTGGTTACGAAGCTATGGTTTTCCGTTACGAAATGAGTCCTCATAATCCAGTTCAATATTGGGGTTGGTCATTAGGTGATAAATATTTAAAAGAAAATATTTGGAAAGTAGTGACTAGTAAAGATCAATTACAATCAATTTTAGCGGAATACGATTATATCGTTTTAAATAAAATTGATTCAGATTTTATTAGGTTATATGGTGATTTGTTTAATCAACCCAAAAAATTAAATTCTATTAAAATCTGGAGAATTATCAAAACCAACACTGGAATAAATATAATTCCAGCTATATAAAATATTAAGATTTTTTTTTAAAAACAGCTAAACTATTTAAACCAAATTGAAATAATTCATATTTAATTAATTTCAACATACTTTTTTTTTCTATTTCTACCAAATCTCGCTTACTATAATATTTTTTATGGTCTCTAATTTCTTCACTTGAAATTAATTTTAATCTATATGCCAAAAACTCTAACAATATTTTATTTTTTAAAGTTGGGGTTGTCAGCACAACAATTCCGTCTTTTTTAAGTATTCTTTTAAATTCTAGAAATAATTTTTCAACTTTTTTAATTTCTATGTGTTCCAAAACAGCCAGCAAAAATATTTTATCAAAGCTTTTATCTTTAAAAGGTAGAAGCTTCCTATACCTGAAATTGATATATTTAATATTGTTTTCTTTTTTATTTTTTACATCATAATCCAACCCAACACCTAATTTAAACTTTTTATTTGA
>CAZIWS010000059.1:267-4355 GCA_964543175.1 uncultured Candidatus Saccharibacteria bacterium | reverse complement strand
CGCCCTCTTAATTGATTATCAATTCTTCTAGATTCATGCCTTTCAGTTCCAAGAACAAAAAGACCACCAACACTTTTTACAAAATCATATTCTTCAGGCACTAAAGGATTGCCTCCTAACTTAATGTCAATTCCTCTACCGGCCATATTAGTTGCAATGGTTACTGCCCCTCTTTTTCCAGCTTGAGCAATTATTTCTCCTTCTTTTTCGTGATTTTTAGCATTTAAAATTGTGTGCTGAACACCTTCTTGTTTTAAATAAGCTGACAATAATTCATTTTTTTCAATTGAAATAGTACCAATTAATACGGGCTGTCCTTTTTGATTTAATTCTTTAACTTTTTTAGCAATAGCTTGAAATTTACCTTTCTCTGTTTGAAAAATTAAATCTGAATAATCAATTCTAACAATGGGTCGATTAGTAGGAATAACAATAACTTCTAATCCATATACCTTATAAAATTCCTCAGCCGACGTTTCAGCTGTTCCGGTCATTCCTGAAAGTTTTTTATAAAATCTAAAATAATTTTGAAAAGTTATTGAACCAGAAGATCGAGTTTCTTTTTCAATTTTAACTCCTTCCTTTGCTTCAATTGCTTGATGAATTCCTTCGCTCCAGCGCCTTCCGGGTTGTAGTCTTCCAGTAAAAGGATCAACAATAATTACCTCACCTTCTTTCACTACATAATCTTTATCTTTCTCAAAAATAGCTTGGGCTTTAACTGCAGTTTCTAAATGATGAACATACTTAATACCTTTTTCAGTATAAATATTTTGAATACCTAATAAATTTTCTGCTTTATTTATTCCTTCATCTGTTAAAGTTATGGCTTTTAATTTTTCATCAACCTGATAATCAATTTCTTTTTTAAGTTGTTTAGCAATTACATTAAATTTAGTATAAAAATCTTCAGAATCAGAAGAAGCTGAAGAAATAATTAAAGGAGTTCGAGCCTCATCAATTAAAATTGAGTCAACTTCATCAACTATTGCAAAATTATGTTCTCTTTGAACTAAGTCACTAACAGAAGTTGCTAAGTTGTCTCTCAAATAATCAAAACCATATTCATTGTTTGTTCCATAAGTAATATCAGCATCATAGGCTTCTTTACGAGAACAAGGTTTTAAAAAATCATATACAATTTTAAATTCCCCCACCTTGTCTCTTTCTTCATCTTTTTCAAAATGCTTATCATTATATAAATAAGAAACATTTTGTGAATTAATTACTCCAACAGAAAGACCTAAAAAATTATAAACTTGCCCCATAAGAACTGCGCCTATTCTAGCTAAATAATCATTCACAGTAATTAAATGAGCTCCTTTTCCTTCAAGGGCATTTAAATAAAGAGGTAAGGTTGCCATTAATGTTTTTCCTTCACCCGTCTTCATTTCAGAAATTTTTCCTTTATGTAAAGCAATTCCAGCAATAACCTGAACATCATAATGTCTTTCACCTAAATTTCTCTTAGCGGCCTCTCGAACAAGAGCAAAAGCCTCTGGTAAAATATCATCTAAATTTTCACCTTTTTGTAATCTATCCTTAAATTCCTGAGTTTTTTTCGGAAAATCAGTATCAGCTAATTGAGAAACTTCTATTTCTAAAGTATTAATTTTATCAACTAGAAATTGAGTATTTTTTATAAATTTAGAACTGGTATCGCCAAAAATTTTCTTATATAAAGACATATTATTATATAATAACACCTCTTAAGAAAATAAGGAAATTAGATTTAAATTTTATTTTTATTTAATTTTTCTAAAAAATAAAAAATCCCATCCGCCGATTGGCGGGTGGGATTTTTTATAAGTGGACTAAGCTCGCTTTTTTGTAGTCTTTTTCTTTGCTACTTTTTTTGTAGCTTTTTTTGCTACCTTCTTTACAACTTTCTTTGCCTTTTTTTTTGCTGCCATATTTTTTGTCGCTTGCGCGAAATTATTTTTTAATTTTACTCTAACATTTAAATTAAAAATGTAAGAGTTTAGTTTGCAATAATCACGACCAAAATTTTTTTTAAAAATAAAAAAAAATTATTGCTCAGAACTACTTTAATTATCTCGCACAATAAAATTTAAGACAATACATTTTTAAAAAAAACTGTGGATAACTAAAAAATTAATTTTTACAAAAAAATTTAAAATAAAAGAAAAATAAAAAAATAAAAAAAATTTTAAAATTTTAGTGATAGAATAAATAAAAAACATATCACAACTATGATATGTTTTTTATTTTTATTTTCACTTGAGGCAGGTCATGGCTAAACTCCAACATATGTGCCTATGTGAGTGCGATAACCTGCCACAAATAAAAACAATTACCTTAAAAGTATAACATTTAATTTAAAATAAAAAAATATTATTTAAAAAATTAAACTGAATTTAATATATTTTCAATAACACTATTTAAATTAACACCAATTGAATCACAAGCACCTAAAAAATGACTTTCTTTATTTAATTCAGGGAAAAAAGAAACATTTTTTAAATAAATACCTTTAGAATTTAAAATAAACTGAGTATGTAAATAATAAGGATAATCAAAATTTTTATGTAATTGCTTTGCTAAATTTATTAAATTTTCTTTTAAATTACTAGGAAATTTTCCAGGAATAAGATAGTTATCATTTAAGTGTTCAACAATTGGTAAAAAATAAACTTCTTCTTTTCGATAATTAGAAAGAGTATGCAAAGAAACATTTTTACCAGAAATAAATTCTTCCACTAAAATACTTTCTTGATGTTTCATACAATCTTCAATGGCTCTCTCTAACTCTGGAAAAGTTTTAGCTAAATGAATAGCAGTCTTTGAATTAAAATTTAAAGACCGAACAATCCAAGGAGCAGAAAATTTTTCAAAAACTTCTCTTGCTTTCTTGATAATAAATTTATAATCTAAACCATCAATATCTTCTTGGTAAGCTGGAATAATAAAATGTCTCGGCATTTTAATTTTATTTTTTTTTATATTTTCTGTTAACATTTCTCTGTTTAAGTTTAAAAAAGAATTTAAAAAATTTATTTCAATAACCGGAATATTAAAATTTTTTAAAATATTTGAAAAACTACAATCAGAAACATTCCAAACTAAATCAACTTTATGCATTAAATCAGCCGGACTAATTTCCTTTCCAGCAAAATGCCAAATATCTTTTTTATCTACAAAAATATCAAAAACTTTAAATTTATCTTTTAAATTTTGAGAAATATAAAAAAATAATTCCCCTCCTTTTTTAATAGAATTTTCATAATCTTTTTTGCCTCCACGCAATATACCCACTCTCTTTTTCATAAATATATTATAACAAAAAACACCCCGCTTACGCGAGGTCAAAATATCAAGGACTCCCCTTGATATTTTTATCTAAGGAAGGCAAATCAAAAACAGATTCTTTTATATATTCTGGAATTAATGAAAAATCTAAGATCTTTGATTCTGGTCTCTCTGTCTTAAGATAATCAAGATAGCTCGAATACTTAAATGTCTTTAAGAAATTTTTTACAGTTTCCAAATCCCCTATTCCGTTCGTTTTAAAATCTTTTTTTATTATTCCAACTGGGTTTAAATGAATATAAGAAAATATCCATAAATATTGTGCTTCATCTGAAATATGCTGGGAGCGAAATGGCCTGGTAAACAAAGGGCCACTTCTTTCATATTTTTTATTAAAATACATTGAATAGGCAGTGAGCAAACGAGACATAAATTTACTTATTCCCCCTTCCTCGTTTTCATAAAGTAAAATATGCAAATGATTCGGCATTAGAACATAGCTAATAATAGACACCAATTCTTTTTCTTTTAGCTCATTGAATATTTCTTTTAATTTTTTATTTTTCAAATAATTAGTGAAGTGAAAATTCCCTGACTGATTCATTGCATATAATAAAGCCATAAATCTTTCATAATCTTTTTCACAAAGAAATATTTTTCTTTTTTCAACTCCACGAGTATATAAATGATAATACTCACCGGGCGAAAACTTTACTTTCCTTTGCATAAAGTAATTATACCAAGCCAATTAATAAAATATCAATATTCAATATCAAGGACTCCCCTTGATATTTGGTATAAAAAACACCCCGCTTGCG
>CAZIWS010000059.1:0-257 GCA_964543175.1 uncultured Candidatus Saccharibacteria bacterium | reverse complement strand
GCGAGGTGTTTTTTTGCTGTTCTTTGTTTTGTTTCGTTCTATTTTTCAACTTCAGATTCTTTCTTCTGTGTCAGATTATTTTTAGGAAATGTAATCATTTTCCATTGTGTCGTCAATTGAGCGACACAATACCGACTCAATAAGTCCATAAACCCTTCGATTACTCTCAGGGTCCTAAATTTTGATAAATCAAAAATTGGACATTTTTCAAATTGAATTAATCCACGAGCAGCTTCCGCTACCCGTGCCTTGTTACG
>CAZIWS010000058.1:0-4438 GCA_964543175.1 uncultured Candidatus Saccharibacteria bacterium | reverse complement strand
CGAAGACCTCCACATGGTCATGGATCATTTAATAATGAAAACTCTATGCGAACAAATGTCTCAAAAAAAATAAATAATAATTCACTAAAAAATAAAACAGCCCTTTATTTAAACGATACTTATAATGATTTTCATTACGGATGCACAGGAACAAGTTATGTTATAAGAAAAGAACTTAAAAAAAAATTTAAGTCAGTTGAAATAATATCTATTGAACAAATATCAAGAACTATTAAATTAACTCCTAAAAAAACTTCAAATTTTACAAGTAAAAAATTTTTTGAAGAATGGAAGTCCAAAAACCCTGAGATAATAAAGAAAATTAAAATTAGTGACTATGTAATAGTAAACGGAGAAGGCTGTATTTCTCACTACAACGACGGTACCTGTAACCTCTTATATGCTATTTATATTTCTAAATCAAAATACCATAAAAATGTCTCGATTATTAATCATTCGGTTTTTCTAAAAAACTATGTAGACCATTTATCCACAGTTGACGAAAAGGAATTTAGAAAAATAATTAAATTGGTCTATCAAAATATTGATTTTTGTGCTGTCAGAGAATTTCACTCACTAATACAATTAAACAATATTGTTCCAAATAAAGGCATACTTTCATTCGATTCTCTTCCTTTATATATTGATAGGTACTTTAAAAAATCAAAAAAAACAAAAAACCAAATAGTAATTACTGGAGGAAATTTTTTAAACCCTAAAAAATTTGCAATTTTTGTAAAAAATTTAATAGAAACTAGTAATAAACTTAAAAATAAAAAAATAGCCTTTCTATATTCAGAAAATCTGAACTCTCCTTCCAGAGACAATATAACAATTCTTGAAGCAATTCAAAAACATATTAAAAATATTAAAATTATAAAAGCCAAATCACTAGATCAATGGTTATCAGTAATTCAAGAATCAAAACTATTAATTTCAGGACGTTTTCACCATAGTATTGCAGCATTTATGCTTGATACACCATTCCTGGTTTTTAAAACAAATACTCTAAAAGTCGAAGCCTTAGTTTCGATGATTAATAAAGAGGGGTCTCTTTTAAGAGATTATGACAATTTTAATTTTAAAAAAGCCATTTATCAATTAAATTCTCAAAGTTTTTATCAAAAGAACGATAAATATATAAAAGACTGTATAATTTCACTAGCCAAAAATAATTTCTTATTTAAAACAAACAGCACATATCAAAAATCAACAAACTTTAAAATCAGAACTTCTATATTTCATTTAATTTTGACACATTTTAATTTTTTTAAATAAAAGACATTACTTATTAATATAAAAACAGTGAAAAAAAAATGCGCCATAGTTTTTGGAATCACAAATGATTATGTATTTGCCTTAGCAAATGTTTTATTTGGTATTAAAGAAAAATGTACAAAATTTTACGACGACATTATTGTATATCACGACGGAATTACCCAAAAAGATAAAAACAATCTAAACAAAATTATCCCATGTAAGTTTATTATTTATGATAAAGCAGACAATATTCATCTTAATAAAAAATCTTTGAATGAATATAGTAAAATGACTCTCTCTAGATTTGAGTGTTTCAATTTACTTGAAAAATATAAATATGTTATTTGGCAAGACGTTGACATTCTGATTCAGAAAGATTTTATAGGACTGATGGAATACGCCAACAAATCCGGTTATGCTGCAACAAAAAGTGATTGTAATATTATGGTCGAAGGTAATTTTTTTGAATTAATAAACCAATATAATATGTTCTCGATATTATGGAACGCTGGAATTATTGTTTTTTCAGATAAATTAAAAAATTATGAAAGATACAATCAATGGTGTTATTCTACCCTCAAAAAATATAACAAAAAAATACGTTATTTAGACCAAGGTGTTCTTAATTTATTAATACAGGAATTTAAAATAGATGTAGAAGAAATAGATATTTTAAAATACTGCTGCCATCCAGAAAGAGAAGAAGCTTATAACGCCTCAATTGTTCATGCATACGGTAAAAATAAATTTTGGAATAGCGAAATTCTTAAAAAAGAATTTCCATTATGGGTTGAAAACAATCGAAAGTGGCGAGAAATTTCAGGAGAAAAAGAATTGATAAAAACAACTATAAAAAAACAACCATTAGTATCAGTTATAATGTCGGTTTATACCAGAACCGAATATCTAGATAATTCAATAAGAAGTATTCTGAACCAAACATATGAAAATCTTGAACTATTAATTATAGTAGAAAAAAGCTCCATTACTAAAAAAATATGTGATTTTATAAAAAAATATAATGACCCAAGAATTAAAATTATTCAAAACTCAAAAAAAATAGGATTCGCCAAATCTTTAAACATTGGGTTTAAAAAAGCTTCCGGAAAATATATCGCCAGAATGGATGATGATGATATTTCAATTTTAGACAGAATTCAGAAACAAGTAGACTTCATGGAAAAAAATAAAAATATAGGAGTAGTGGGAACTTATATGCAAATGTTTATGAATAGTAACCAATTATGTACGCTTCCAACAGAAAGTGAAAAATTAAAAATACAATGTCTCCAATCAACCCCATTATTCCACCCTACAGTAATGATAAGAAAAAGTATTATAGAAAAATTTCATTTGAAATACGACCCTAATTATTTTACAGAAGATTATGACCTTTGGAGTAGAATTGTTGAATATACAAAAATTGCCAATATCCCTGAAGTTCTACTAAAATACAGAGCATCATTGCAGAATACTACGACAAAAAATGAACAAAAAATACATACATCACATAAAAAAATTATTAATAATCAACTTAAAAAATATTTAAAACTCAATTTAAACGATAATGAAATAGAGCTTCTTCAAAATAGAAAAGATATCATACAAAATACTTTTAACGCTAAAGAAGCACTCTTATATAGAGAAAAAGTATTTAAAAAAATATTAATAGCAAATCAGAAAACAAAATTTTATAATCAAACATTACTAGAACAAACGTTAAAACAAAAAAGTAAAAAACCTCACCGAATAAATTTAGAAAAACGTAAATTTTACTGTATCATGTATAAATACATTCGATTTTTACTCAAAAAAATTAAAGGGGATAAGTTTATAGTTCAAGAATTTGATCCAAAATTTAAAATATTTATCGAAAATCACACATAAATTAATAAAATGGTTAAAAATATCTCCCAAGAAATAAATACAGAAGAATTTTCCAATATAGATTCAGGAATAGTAAAAATACTTTCTAGTTCAAAACAAATCAAGTATTTATTAATTCTAAATACCTTTTTATCTAAAATAATCTTTGGTAAAGACAGACTTAAATATCACCAAAATGTTTGGTACTTAAGACAAAAATTAAATTTATTAAACGGGCAAATAGAGATCACTACTAATATTAAAGAAACAAAAACATCAAACAAAAGCTCATCATCAAAAAAATGGCAAAAAGAAGTATTTGATAAAAAAGCAAACAAAAAAATCGACATTAATCATCTCGATATAGCTTTTATTATTCCTGCACCAATCAAAGGCAGTGGTGGTCACAGAAATTTTTTCAGAGCAATTAAATTTCTAAAAAAATCTGGACACAATCTTACAGTTTATTACACCGAAACAAATCAAGATGCTAAAACAGTTAGAGATAATGTAAGCCAGTGGTTTTACGATATGTCTAGTATTCCATTTATTGAGTACAAAGGTGAAATGGGTTATCATGATGTCGCAATTTGTACTTTTTGGAAAACTGCCTACGATATTCAAAAAAATATCAACAAAATAAGGTACCCATTTTATTTTGTTCAAGACTTTGAACCAATGTTCAGCCAAATGGGAAGTGATTATATATTAGCGGAAAATACTTATAAATTTGGATTCCACCACGTCTGTTCAGGTCCGTGGTGCAAAGATTTTTTAATTAATAAATATCATGCTGATGCTGAATACTTTCAATTTCCCGTCGATAAAAAAATCTACAATACCAATAAACCAAGAACCAAAAAAAATAAAAATATTATATTTTTTGCCAAACCAGAGATGCCTCGACGTTGTTGCGATTTGGGATTAAAAGCTTTGGAATATTTTCATAATTTACGACCAGACGTAGAAATAATCACTTTTGGCTCAAACAATCTTAGTGCCAATCAATTACCATTTAAAGCAACTTGTGTTGGATTACTTCCAACCATTGAAGATTTAGCAGATTTGTATCGAAACGCTGATTTTGGTTTAGTTTTTTCTACCACTAATCCTAGCTTAGTTCCTTACGAAATGATGAGCTGTGGTTGTCCAGTTGGAGATCTTGATTTAGATCTTGCCTTGTCAAAATATGGTAATTCCAAAGATAATGTATTTTTATTGGATTCTATTCCTGAAAAAATGGGGCAACAATTAGCTGATATTTTTGATAACCCAAAAGAAATGGAAAAGAAAGCCAAATCTGGTAAAAATT
>CAZIWS010000057.1:0-4463 GCA_964543175.1 uncultured Candidatus Saccharibacteria bacterium | reverse complement strand
TGGAATGGAAGTAACTGCTTATATCCCAGGGGAAGGCCACAACTTACAAGAACATTCTGTTGTTATGATAAGAGGTGGAAGAGTAAAAGACTTAATTGGAGTTCGTTATCATATTGTTCGTGGAGTTTTAGATACTCAAGGAGTTGAAAAGCGTCGACAAGGTAGATCTTTATATGGTAATAAAAAACCAAAAACCAATAAAAAATAAAAATTATTTATGCGTAGGAAAATAAAAAATAAAAATATAGTAAGTGCTGATTTCATATATAATTCTCAAAAATTAGAGAAATTTATTAATTATGTTATGTGGTCTGGCAAAAAAGAAACATCTCGTAAGGTTGTTTACAAAGCTTTTGATTTAATAAAAGAAAAAACAGGAAATCCTAATCCACTTGAAATTTTTGATTTAGCTATTAAAAACGCAGGACCATTAACAGAAGTTCGTTCTAAAAGAATAGGAGGAGCTAACTACCAAGTTCCTGTGGAAGTTAGAGCTGAAAGACGTCTTGCTCTTGCAATGCGTTGGATAAGAGATGCTGCTCGATCTAAAAAAGGACAACCAATGCATATTAAATTAGCTGATGAATTAATTTCAGCTTCTAAAAATGAAGGTTCTGCAATTAAAAAGAAAGAAGATACTCACAAAATGGCTGAAGCCAACAAAGCTTTCGCGCACTTTGCTTGGTAAACCCGCACACTTAGCTTGCCATAGCTTTTTTGTTCTGCCGATAGAATTATTTACTTAATTTTATATTTATTACTTTTATACAAGTATTATCTTTTTTATATTGAAAAAGCAGAATAATGGCAAGCTAAGTGTGCGGGTAAGCCCGAATCTAAATATTTGTGACATATTGAAAAAGCAGAATAATGGCAAGCTAAGTGTGCGGGTGAATTTAAACTAGACTTCTTTTAATTCTGTCTTTAAGAAATCTTCTAGCATTGCCTCTTAGTTTCAAAGCTTGTTCTCGTTCACGAGCATCTTTTTCGTTTTTATATGCTTCATAATAAATAAGTTCAAAAGGACGTCTCAGTTTTGTAGAAAATGATTCACCGTTTTGATGTTCTTTCAATCTTCTTTTTAAATCATTAGTGCTTCCAATATATAACTCTTTATCTTTTAAACTTTTTAATATATAAACATAAAACATCTATAAATAATAACAAAAAATAACATGTTTTTTAATGGAGATAAATAATACTTGCCAAAGTGCCTCAATTCTTTTTACCTTCTGGTTTTTGTGGTTAATATTTGCTTATTCAATAATACGAAAGATTAAAAAAGTAATAATTCGACACTAGTAAATATATAGCATTAAGATTTAGTAGAATGTGCTTTTCTTGCATTTGCAAAAAAAGTTTATTTGTTATATATTTAAAAAAGCGCTAGATGCGCTTTTTTATTACTAAATTAATATAAGCACTTGGTTTAATGATCTCGCGGTTTGTGTTCGGATTTACCCGCACACTTAACATAGCGAGGCAACTACGTTGCGCACCTTTGGTGCATCGCTATATTAAGTGTTCGGGTTTATATGGTAAGAGATTATCCTTTAGAAAAAGTTAGAAATATTGGAATTATTGCACACATTGATGCAGGAAAAACTACAACCAGTGAGCGTATTTTGTATTACACTGGAATGTCTCATAAAATTGGAGAAGTTCATGACGGAGAAGCTACCACTGACTGGATGGAACAAGAACAAGAAAGAGGTATTACTATTACTTCTGCAGCTATTACTTGTTTTTGGACTCCGTCTTTTGCGAGCGATGGAGTAGACCCAGCTAATCCTGTAAAAAAGAAAGAGAAGACTTGTCGTTTTAATATTATTGATACCCCTGGGCACATTGATTTTACGGTAGAAGTTAAAAGATCTCTTCGGGTTCTTGATGGCGCAGTTGTTGTTTTTGATGGAGTAGCAGGAGTAGAGTCACAATCTGAAACTAATTGGCGTTATGCTGATGAAGCTAAAGTTCCTCGAATTTGTTTTATTAATAAACTAGATCGCACTGGTGCTTCTTTTGAAAATTCTTTTAAAACAATATTAGATCGTCTTACTAAAAAAGCTGTTCGAATGCAAATTCCAATTGGATTAGAAGAAAAACACGAAGGAGTGGTGGATCTTTTAAGAATGAAAGCTTTTTATTTTGAAGGAGAAATGGGTAATAATGTTATTGAAAAAGAAATTCCCGAAGAATTAAAAGCTGAAGCTCAAAAATATCACAATGAATTAGTTGAAAAAATTGTTGAACAAGATGAAAAATTAATGAATGAATATCTAGAAGGCAAGGTGCCTGATTTAGAAATTTTAATGAAAACCTTAAGAAAAGGAGTTATTGCTAATGAAATATTTCCTGTTTATACTGGCTCAGCTTTAAAAAATAAAGGTGTTCAATTGGTATTAGATGGAGTTGTTAATTATTTACCTTCTCCTTTAGACATTCCACCAATTACCGGAACTGATCCTGACAAAGACGATGAACCTATTGATCGAAAGGCTTCTGACTCTGAACCTTTTTCAGCATTAGCTTTTAAGGTTGCCACTGACCCTTTTGTTGGACAACTTATTTTCTTCCGAGTTTATTCTGGTTCTTTGTCTTCAGGTTCTTATGTTTATAATCCTAGGACAAGAAATAAAGAACGTATTGGAAGAATTTTAAGAATGCATGCCAATGATAGAGAAGAAGTTAAAGAAGTTTTTGCTGGAGAAATTGCAGCTGCTGTCGGTTTAAAAGATACTATTACTTCAGATACTCTTTGTGAAGAAAATAAGCCTATTGAGTTAGATAGAATTAAGTTTCCAGAACCTGTTATTCAACTTCGCATTGAACCAAAAACAAAAGCCGATCAAGAAAAAATGGGTATGGCTCTTAATCGTTTATCTCAAGAAGATCCAACTTTTAAAGTTTCAACTGATCAAGAAACAGGGGAAACTATTATTGCTGGAATGGGAGAGCTTCATTTAGAAATTATTGTTGATCGAATGAAAAGAGAATTTACAGTTGAAGCGAATGTTGGGAAACCTCAAGTTGCTTATCGAGAAACTATTGTTAGTAATTCAGATGCTGAAGGTAAATATATTAAACAATCAGGTGGAAGAGGAAACTATGGACACGTTCGAATTAAAATTAAACCTATGGATATGTCTTTAAGCTTGGAAGATTTACCTAAAAATACTCGAAGATCTGAAGGGTTTGAATTTGTTAATAGTATTAAAGGAGGTGTTATTCCTCAAGAATATATTCCAGCTTGTGAAAAAGGATTTAGAGAAGGATTAGATAGAGGAGTTTTGGCTGGTTTTAAAATGGTTAATGTTTCAGTTGATTTATGGGATGGCTCATATCATGAAGTTGACTCTAATGAAATGGCTTTTAAAATTGCTTCTTCTATGGCAGTCCAAGATGCTTGTAAAAAAGCTAAACCAGTTATTTTAGAACCAATGATGAAAGTTGAAGTTGTTACCCCAGAAAAATTTATGGGAGACGTAACTGGCAACCTTTCTTCTAAGCGTGGAATTATTGAAGGAATGGAAGACAGGGGAATGAATAAAGTTCTTAGGGCTATTGTGCCTCTTTCTGAAATGTTTGGATATATGACTAGTCTTCGTTCTATGACAGAAGGAAGAGCATCATTTACAATGGAATTTTTGCGCTATGATATTGTTCCACAAAATGTTGCTGAAACAATTATTGCTTCTAGAAAATAAATAAAAATTTTTAAAAACAAAAAACTCCTTTACAAAAGGAGTTTTTTGTTTTATTGTTTATTTAGAAAAACAAAGTACCTAACATTAAAATAGAAAAAATGGAAACAAAAATTCACAAATTCGGAGGGGGTCTTTCAGTTAATAATTTTGATATTTTTTTCCCCCAATTATTAAGTCTTTTAAAGACTTATGCACCTCAAGTAGTTGTTTTGTCTGCTTTTGGTAAAACAACTAAGGCTTTAAAAGATTTAGTTGATGGAGTTTTTGAAGAAGATAAAAATACTATCATTAATGCACTTAATGATATTTATAATTTTAATGCTCCTGCATTAAAATTTGTTTCTTCTAAAAGCTCAGCAGTAAAAAAATTTAAGGAACACATGATGTTTCTTGAAAAATTTTCTAAGGAAAAAAAATTTTGTAATCAAAAAGAATTAACCGTAGATCAGATTCTACCTGTTGGTGAATTCATAGCTTCGTCAGTTGTTAGTAGTTTTTTAACAGAAAAAAAAATTACTAATGATTTAGTAGGTGCTACTGAATTTATTTCTACCGATATGAATTTTGGGTCCGCTAATGTTTTTAAAGCAGACTCAATTCGTAAAATTAAATATTCTTTTTCTAAATCTTTAGAAAATAAAACCATGATTTTAACTCAAGGTTTTATAGGAATAACAGAAAAAGAAGAAAAAAATTTTTATTTTTGTGGATTAACAACTCTGGGCAGAGAAGGTAGTGATTTTTCTGCTGCTTTAA
>CAZIWS010000056.1:0-4490 GCA_964543175.1 uncultured Candidatus Saccharibacteria bacterium | reverse complement strand
AGCTGTAGGTTTGTATTTAATTTTTCATAAAGAAAAAATAATTTTAAAAAATATTTTTAAAATGTTAAAACAAAAATGGCAAGAAACTGTTTTAGTATTTTTTTCTGGAATTTTAGCTTGGTTTTTTACTTTTTTAATTAAAAATCTTTTGTCTTTTCCTAGACCTTTTGTTTTATTTGATAATATTATTCCACTTTTCCCTAAAAATGGATTTTCTTTTCCTTCTGGTCACGCAACTTTTTTTATGGCTCTGGCTTTTGCAATTTTTTTAATTCATAAAAAACATGGCTTTTATTTTATTTTAATAGCTTTTTTAATTGGCTTGGCTCGAATTGTTGCTGGTGTTCATTTTCCAATAGATATATTAGCTGGTTTTGTTTTAGGAATTTTAATTGCTTTTTTTGTTAGATTTTTATATAAAAAACTTTCTTAAATTTATTTGCTTTTTAACCTAAAAAGTATATTATATAGTTATATATAGGTATTTACATTAAATAAAGTTTTTTAACTTTTGTATTAGATAATAATTTTATGATTAAAAAAAGAATTTTTGCATTAATAGTATTGTTATTAAGTGTTGGGGTCGCTTTTTTTGTATTTAAAACAGAACCAAAATTAAATAAAAATTTTGAAAATGAAAGTTCTTTTTTTAAAAAACATTCTTTTAAGCTTGGTTTAGATCTATCGGGGGGTAGTCATTTAGTTTATCGAGCTGACGTTTCTGCTGTTGCAGAAGGTCAGGTTTCAGAATCTATGAATTCCTTAAGAGATCTTATTGAAAGAAGAGTTAATCTTTTTGGTGTTTCTGAACCAATAGTTCAAGTTCAAGAAGCCAGTTTTATTTCAGGAGGAGAACAAAAATTAATTGTTGACCTTCCAGGAGTAACTGATGTTGAAAAAGCAACTCAAATGATTGGGCAAACACCTCTATTGGAATTTAAAATTGAAGCACCTCAAGATGAAGTTAAAACTGTTACTGTTGGGCCAGATGGAAATATTAATTTAAGTTTAAATGATAATTTTATTAATACTGAACTAACAGGACGATTTCTTAAAAAAGCAGTTTTAGAATTTGATCCTAATACCAGAGAGCCTGTAGTTGGTTTGCAATTTGATGAAACTGGCTCAAAGCTTTTTGCTCAAATAACAAAAAATAATATTGGTAAGATGGTGGCCATTTATCTTGATGGAGCACCTATTTCAACTCCAGTTGTCCGAGAAGAAATTACTGGTGGGACAGCTCAAATTTCTGGAAACTTTAATCCAGTTGAAGCAAAACAGTTAGTGGGTAGATTAAATTCAGGTGCTTTGCCTGTTCCAATAACTTTAATTTCTAAACAAACTATTGGAGCGACATTAGGGGATAGCGCTTTATTTGCTGGAGTTAGGGCTGCCATATTAGGTTTTATTTTAGTGGCTCTTTTCTTAATTTTATGGTACCGCCTTCCTGGATTAATTGCTGTTTTGGCCTTATGTGTTTATGTTTTAATAATTTTAACTTTATTTAAATTATTGCCAGTCACCTTAACGACTGCTGGTATTGCAGGCTTTATTATTTCTCTAGGCATTGCTGTGGATGCTAATATCTTAATTTTTGAAAGAATTAAAGAAGAAATGCGTTCTGGTAGAACAATTTCTGATTCTATTTCTTTTGGTTTTTCTAGAGCTTGGTTGTCTATTCGGGATTCTAATATTTCCAGTATTATTACTGCTGTTATCTTATTCTGGTTTGGAACTTCTTTAATTAAAGGCTTTGCTTTAACCCTAGGAATGGGAGTTTTGGTTTCAATGTTTTCAGCTATAGTTATTTCACGATCTTTTTTAAGAGCTATTGATTTTATTGGAGAAAATAAAATTACTAGATTTTTATTTAGTTCAGGTTTATCAAAATAGTTTTATTTTTAATTAATAAATTATATGTTTATAATCAAATACAAAAAAATATTCATTAGCATTTCCATTCTTTTAGTTTTAGCTTCCTTAGTTTCACTTTTTGTTTTTGGGTTTAAAATTGGTGTTGATTTTAAAGGAGGTTCTTTAACTGAAGTAACTTATTTAGAAACTCGTCCAGATAAATTTGAGCTTGATAATGAATTAGCTCTTTTGAATTTTGGAAATATTTTATTGCAACCAGCAGGAGACTTAAGTTATTTAGTTAAAACTAGAGACTTAACTGAAGTAGAACACTTGAATCTTTTAAATGTTTTGTCGAAAAATGGAAAATATGCCTTAGAAGAAAATAATTTTAATTCCATTGGTCCTTCGGTGGGTAAAGAGCTTACTCGTAAAGCTATTGTTGCTACTATTTTAGTTTCTTTTGCTATTTTATGTTTTATTGCTTTTGCTTTTAGAAAAGTTTCTAAGCCAGTTTCTTCTTGGAGATATGGAATTATTGCTGTTATTTCTTTATTGCATGATGTTATAATTGCTGCTGGACTTTTTTCTTTGCTTTCTTATTTTAAAGGAGTTGAAATTGACTCACTCTTTGTGGTTGCCATTTTAACTATTTTAGGACTTTCTGTTTCTGATACCATTGTTGTTTTTGATCGAGTTAGAGAAAATTTAAAAAATAGACTTAATGAAAGTTTTTCAGAAGTAGTTTCTAAAAGTTTAAATCAATCTTATCTTCGTTCTATTTTTACTTCTTTAACAGGAATTTTAGTTTTAATTTCTTTGATTATTTTAGGTCCAGCTTCAACTAAATATTTCGCTTTAACTTTAGCTTTTGGTTTATTTTTTGGAACCTATTCTTCTGTTTGTTTAGCATCTCCGCTTTTAGTTTTAACCGAAGAGTGGCAAAAAAAGAAAAATAAATAATGATAAATTTAGATTTTAACAAAGTTCATTTTTTAGAAGAAAAAAAGAAATTTGATAAAAAAATAAAACCTTTGGTAATTATTTTTTCTACAATAGTACTTTTGGCTACTGGTATTATTTTTTATTTATCTGTTTTTAATAAATATACCATTTTTATTAACATTATTGGATTTCTTGTTTTCATTCCTTTTGTTTTTTCTTTGGTTTATTTTGGATTTCAAAGTAAAAAATTTGAATATAATTTTTGGAATATTTTTGCCAAAATAAATAATGGAGTTTTTTTAGGGCCTGAATTTTTTGATAGAAAACAATCTATTATGTTAAGACAGGGTGATGGTCAATTAATAGAAAATATGATTGTTTTTAAAAATGAAGAAAAAGAAATATTGCGAATTTTTACTTTTTCTTTTTCGGAAAATATTTCTGAAAAAAAGACCATTAGTCATACTTACATTGTTTTTAATTTTATTTTCTTAGGCGAATTTCCTAATATTTATTTAAATTATAAAAAAGATCGTTTTGGGATAAGTTTAAAAAAGAATTTACCTCTTCCAAGTGAATTTGAAAAAAAATTTACAGCTTCAGTTGCTTCTGGCTATGAAATTGAAGGACTAGAAATTTTTTCCCCTGAAATATTGGCAAAAATTCTTGAATTAGAAATTTGCGTTGATATTGAGCTGGTTGGCCAGAATGCTTTTTTCTTTTTAGAAAAAAAGCCAAGTTTTTATTTTAGTTTTGAGCAATATTTAAAGGTAATTGAAAAAAATTATAAAATAGCTAAAGACCTTATGTTGATTTTAAAGCCTAAATTAGATCGTTTTAGTTTCGAAAAAATTGGTGATAAAAATTTTAATTTCTAGGTTTTTTATGGTATAATTTAATAGTCGGTTTGTGATATAAAAGAAAAATAAATAATTTATTATTAATTAATTTTAAAAAATATGAGTATCTTAACTATCGTTTTAATAATTGTAGCTATTGCGATTTTAGCTATCATTGTAGTTTTTAATTCTTTTGTTGCTTTAAGAAATAGAACAAAAGAAGCTTGGGCAGATATAGAAGTTCAATTAAAAAGAAGATATGACTTAATACCTAATTTAGTTAATACAGTAAAAGGCTATGCCACACATGAAGCTGGTACTTTTGAAAAAGTAACTCAAGCTAGAAGTAAAGCAATGGAAAATCAAGGCCCAACAGCTGATCATGCTGAGGCAGAAAATATGTTAACTGGGGCATTAAAATCTATTTTTGCTTTAGCAGAAAATTATCCTGATTTAAAAGCTAACACTAATTTTTTAGAACTTCAAAGAGAGCTTTCTGATACTGAAAATAAAATTCAAGCAGCTCGCAGGTTTTATAATGCTAATGTTCGGGATTTAAACATAAAAATAGAAAGTTTTCCTTCTAATGTAGTTGCTGGTATTTTTAATTTTAAGAAATCAGAATTTTTTGATATTCCAGAAAATGATTTAGCACAAAATCCAGTTGAAGTAAAATTTTAATTTTTAATTAAAATAAAAAAATTATGAAAAAGTCATTAATTATAATATTAGTTCTTGTGATTGTTTCTGCTGGTTTGATTATTTTTTTTGGTAAAAAAAATATAAGCTTGCCAGAAAATACTGAGGGGAATTTAAAACAATATCAAAACGATCAGCTGGGTGTTTCTTTTA
>CAZIWS010000055.1:3208-4586 GCA_964543175.1 uncultured Candidatus Saccharibacteria bacterium | reverse complement strand
AATAAGTGAATCACTAGAAACATCCGACTTCTTTAAGGCAAGAATTTATTCAAATATTATCTTAAAAGTTAAAGACCCCTTTAAAGTCCTTTTTTCAATTGATGACTGGATGGCTTTCAGTAATTCTGTAATTAATGGAGCCTTACGAGGATTAGTTGCCGAACTAACATTAGAAGAACTAAATAAAATCTCTAGTGGAAATAACGAGTCGTTTAATAAAAAATTATTAGGTATCTTGAATGGGTTTGAAATAGGAAAGAAAAAATTAAACGACATTGGCTTAGAAGCTACAAGGGCTGTCTTTGTAGATTTTGAAACAGCAGATGAAAGAGCTCAAGAAATGCTAAGAGCCCTTAATGAAGAAAATTTTCAAATCCAAAAAGGTAAAGGATTAATTGCTGAAGCTAAAGCTAAAGCTGAAGCCTATGCTGTAGAACAAGGAGCCTTAATTTTGTGGAAAAAGAATTATCTAGTTGACACCGGCTTAGCTAAAACTGATAGCTCCGGTAATATTATAGAATTATTACCTGATGCTAATGCTAGAATTAGCGCTGAGGCACTAAGAGAATTATCTAAATTACCAGGAACGTTAGTTTTAGGTGATGAAACTATGAAAATGTTAAATCTAAATCAAAAGTAAGATGAAAGCAATAGTCATTGTCGCCTTAGTGGTTGTAGTTTTATTTTTTATTTTTGAAAAAAGAAAAAAAATAAACATCACAACCCCAAAAATTCCTTGGAAAAAAATACTTTGGATAGTATTTATTTTGGGGATAATAATAATCGGAGTATATTATTTTTCTTCTAATAATTCTTCTAGTAATAATTCCTACCCCACTTCCGGGAAAGGAATAGCTACAAAAGAAAACCCCATTAAGGCTTATTTGGATCCTCAAAAAACATACACGAGGACACCCACAAAAGCTAAATTCATTTTTGAAAAAGACGAAAATATCTTTTTTATTTGTGGTAAAAAAGAAAATTCGTCACAGGAATACATAAATTCCTGGGCAGTTATGCCTAAAGGAAATTATTTGATATTTCCCTTACCGCCAGAAACAGAAATTGTTTTTGAGTGGGGGCAAGGCAAAAAAGATAAGTAACTCAAAAGGCATCCATGCGTAATGGATGCCTTTTTTAATACTATTTAGAATAAAATTAACTTATTAAGGTTGTGTCCAGTTAGATTGTGAATTATTAGTATATTCACCTAATTTAACAGTTCCTTTTTCTGGATCAATTCCTTCTATGTTAAAAGTATTCATAATTATTCCTAAAATAAACCAAACACCCATCATAATAGTAAGTCCTATTATTCCCCACAGCATATGACTTTTACCTTTAGTTTTTTTAGTTTGTTAGTTAATGACTTGGTAGC
>CAZIWS010000055.1:0-3198 GCA_964543175.1 uncultured Candidatus Saccharibacteria bacterium | reverse complement strand
AGTTTTTTTCTCATCATTTTCAGGGTTAGCAAGAAATTCAAAAACTCCATAAAGAAAAAACATTAAAGCTAAAGCAAATAAAAATACAATTAAAGGATTTAAAATAATTTCATTTACTTTAGAAATAAAAGAATCTACACTAGCATATGCTATTTTAGGCAAAAATATTTCCATACATTAATTAAAATCCTGGAACAGTAGGAACATTTATAATAACATTACTTGAATCAAGGCCAAAAGTGCTTGTAACAAGACTAACTAATCCCCACATAGCAACAATAACCACAAGTCCAATAATACCAAAAATCATTCTGTCTTTTCCTTTCTTTTTAGCTTCTTCATCACTACCAATAACATACTGAATAATACCCCAAATAAACAAAACAACAGCCAATACAATTAAGACAGGAATAATTGTATTTAAAATACTACCAATAGTACAAATAAAACCCTGCAAACCGGTTGTTTGTCCAGCACATGGGTTACCACCAGCTCCTCCAAATTGTTGCCCAAAAGCAAGCAAAGGAAACAAAAAAACTGAAAAACTAAATAATGAAGTTAAAATCTTTTTCATATTTTAATATTTTTTTTAAAAAAACTTGTTAATAATTTCTGCTCTAAGCAGAAAACGACCTAATAATTATAACCTATAAATAAAACTTTTACAATAAACTCAACCTAATCTCTAATAAAAAACAAACATAATTAATTAAGTTGCAGGATTGGGAGTATAAAAAGGGTCATTAGGAATTCCGTCAATTACATCAATAATAGGACTAATCTGAGGCAAAGACTCATAGCTATTACCCGTACTTGTATTTATGTTTATATTTGTATTTGTATTTGTATTTAAAGTTGGAACAACATTTTTAATACCAAAAGTACTTCCAATTATATTAACTAAACCCCAAACTGAAACCATAACAGCTAAAGCAATAATACCCCAAAGCATAAATTCTTTACCTTTTTTCTTTTTAGCTTCATCATCTGTGGCCATAACAAACTGAACAACCCCCCAAATAAATACTACAATAGCTAAAGAAAAAATAAGAGGAATAACTGAACTACCAATAAGACAAGTAATATAATTTAATAAATTACCTACATGGGGGCCAGAAGCCAAAGGGCTAGAAGTCAACTTGCAACCTAAAGTTTGTGTTGAAAAAGTAGCTTTTGTTCCTACATTTTGACCATAAACCAAAGAAGGTAAAACTAAAAAACTTAAAAAAACAAAAAGGGATATTAATTTAATTAATTTATTTTTTTTCATAAAATTAAACACTTTTACCAATTTCTAATACAGTATCTGATATAAGTTGAGCGATCGCCCAAGCACCCAACAAAATTGCTGCTCCAATAACTGAAAAAAGCAAAGCATCCTTGGCTTTTTTTAATGCTTCTGGTTTTCCCATAGCTGAAACAAAAAGAAAACCTGAATAAATAATTGCCAAAGCAACAATTGGCAAACCAATTTTAATAATACCCACTAAAATATTTTTAATAAAACTATCAACTGAAGTAATACTAGGAATTGGGTTTTCAATTTTAGTGCTCGCAGAAGGAATATTTTGATTTTGATTTTGATTATTATTAATATTATTTTGACCAACAGGATCAGTACCAGAACTATAAGGAACTGGATCAGTTCCTGATTCCCCAAAAGAAACAATCGGAATAAAAACAAAAAACATTAATAAAGTTAAAACAAATATTTTTTTAAATAAAGATTTCATAATAATATTATACCCTAAATTTAAAAACCAATCCAACTGGCCCCAGTGTATCCTAAAATACTTAAAATAACATGAACAATAAGCCAAGCAGCGGCTGCCACAACAAGGCCAATGGCTACTCCACTGAAAACTTCTTTAGCTTTTGTTTTTTTAGAAGAATCCCCTCCTGAAGTTAAAAGCAGAATTCCAGCATAAGCAAACATAATAGCCGCAATGGGAATTGCTAATCTAAAAAGAATAAAATTGATAACTCTGTTAATCAAAGCCAATAATTCATTCCAACCACAATTTTCAGTACATTCTACTAAGCCTTGAGCATAAAAAACTACTGGAAAAAGAAAAAAACTTAATACCAATAAAAAAAATAAACCTTTTTTTATTTTCTTAAAATTAATAGAAATTTTCATATTTTTAAATTTTGTTTTTAATTATTAATTAACGATATTTAGCTAATAAAAGACTTAATTTTGCATTGGCATCTTTAATGGCATTATCAATGGAAAAAGTATTTGAAAGAATTCCTTCCACCATTCCTTGGAAAATAATATCAGTATTTTTAGGAGAAGGGTCAAGCCAGCTACGAGCATATAAAGCAGAAGAGTAAAAAAATGGATAAAAAGAATCACTTAATTTATTGGCCAATAAATCTTTTCGGGCTGGTGGAGTTTGGTTAAGTTTATTAAATTTATCAGCAAAATCAGTAGTGCTTAATAAATTAGCCGCCATTAAAGCAGTATTTAAATTTTTAGAAAAATTAGAAACGGCTATGCCGGTAACCCTAGCTGATGTTGCTTTAAAAGAAGAATTTTTAATTTGAGGAAAAGGAGCAACGGCAAAATTTAAATTAGGATTTTTATTTAATAAAATTGGCAATTCACTGGCATAACCAAAATAAAAAGCCAAATCTCCAGCACTAAAAGCATCTATTGATTTAGGGAAAGAACGATTCCAAGAATAAGTTGTTTTAAGGGGGTTAGCAAAACTTGTGTAAAAATCTAAAATTGAATTTAAATTAACATTATTACCAAAAGTTTGATTTAAGGTTGAATTAAAATAACCATCTTGTTCAGAAACGATTAAATTGCCTGCCTGAATAAACATAGCGACAATAATATCTTTAGCATGAGAAATATTAGCAAAATGACCTAAAGCCACAGTACTCTTTATTATTTTATTTAATTCATCTTTTTGAGTTAAGGTTGAAACTAAATTTACTAAATCATCCCAATAAACTGGTGGATAAACAATTGAATTAGCTTCTAAAATACTTCTATTGTAATACATCATTAAAGGATCAATTGAAATTGGAAAAGCAATAATTCCCTTAGAAGTTAAGAAAACTTCTCCGGCACTACTAAATGTATTTTTAAAAGAAGCAGCTGAATAACTATCATAGGGTATGGTAAAAATTTTATTAGCATAATCAAAAACTAAATTATCAGGTATAAAAAATAAATCTGGACCA
>CAZIWS010000054.1:0-4624 GCA_964543175.1 uncultured Candidatus Saccharibacteria bacterium | reverse complement strand
AATGAGAAAAATAAAAATTTTAAGCATCCTGGGTCCCTTGCCTTTATGTCTCCGAGGGCGAAGAGGCTAAAATTTTTAATTTTTATATTTTATGCAGATAATGCAATTTGAGCTAATTTAACAGCTCCTTCTTTAGATTTTGCCACTGCTAAAAATAAAGCATTGTGACAAAAAACTGCATCTGATACATTGGTAACATTTACCATTTCTTCATTTCTTTTGCCCGCCCATTCTTTTGGTAAATTTTTTCTATTTTCAAAATTACGAGGATTTTTTCGAACAGCTCGTACTGCCCATAAATCATCACTGCGACGCGGATAAATTACAAAAAGCAATTCTTTAAATTTATAAAGAATATCGTCATTATGTAAATCTTCTTCCATAATCAAAATTCTTTTATCACTTAATTTATTATAAATACTTTCTAATTTTTTTTCTAAAAAAACAGCTTCTTGGGCATGGACTATTTCTCTTTTTAAAATTTCTTGAGCAATTTTAACTGATTTTAAAAACATATTTAAATTACTTTTTTTATTTTTTTCATGAACACTTGGTCGCATAGCTAGAAAAAAATGCTGAATTAAATAAGGTGCGATTGTATTTTTTACCTCAAATAAATCTACGCCATTATCAAAAGCATCAATTGGAGAAACTAAATTGTTATCTAGAATTTTAGCTACTTCTTCATCTTGGCAAAGTTTTTTACCATATTTTTTCCAAACTAAACCAAAAGAAGAATATGGTATACCATTTTCTCTAATACCAGCTCCGCCTTTTTGATGATGATCAAAACGATTTTTTTCTGGATCATAAATACCACCGACATCAAAAACATAATCTCCTTGTTTTATTTTTTCTTCATTGCGAGTTCGGCAAACTTTTCCTTTTTCATTTTTTTTCTCTAAAACTAAAAAAAGTGTTGCACAAGCAAAAATATCATCACTGTGAAAAGAACCATCGTGACTTACTAAAAGAGTGGGAGATATTAATTTTTTTATTTTTTTAAAAATCATAAAATTCTTCAAATATTTCATAAAGCCAACCAATAAATTTATCAATTAAAACAAAAATGAACATTAACAATACTATAATTAAAGAAAATTTCCAAATTTCTTTACTAATACTTAAAGCAGTATAACCAAAAAAATAACCTAAACATAATAATAAAGGAACCCAAATAATAGTAGCTGTAATTTCTGCTCTTAGATATTTTTTAAAATCAACTTTTAAATAACCAGCAAAAATTATAACAAAGCTATTTACCCCCATAATAAATTTAGAAATAAAAATAGACCAAAAAGGTTTTTTCTCAAAATTAGGAACAAAATTAAGTACCTTCTTTTTTATATAAAGAAAAAACTTAGTATCTTTATATTTTTTATGTAAAATTGTACCTAAATAATATCCTAAAAATGTTTTACTTAATCCTCCTAGAAAAATAAAAACTAAAGCAATATAAAAATTTAATGCCCCCAAGTGAGATAAAATACCAGTTAAAATTAAAATAAATTCTCCTTCAAAAATTAAACCAATAAAAATAAGACCATATGCTATAAATTGATGATCTTGAATTATATTTATTAAAAAATTAACTGTATACATTGTAATTAAAACAAACTATCCACAATTTCTTTAACTAAAACTCCATCGGCTTTACCTTTTAATTCTTTCATAACTGAAGACATAAGCATTCCTTTTTGAGAAATATTTTCAATATTTAATTCTTCTTTTTTACTTTTAACTTTTTTTTCAATTTCCTCTTTGGTCATAAGTTGAGGTAAATATTTTTCTAAAATAGCGAGTTGTTCACTTTCTTCTTTAACTAAATCTTCTCTATTCCCTTTTTTAAATTGTTCTATTGAATCTTTGCGTTGTTTTGCAAGTCTGGTAATAACTGTTATTACTTCCTCATCTGATAAGATTTCATTCGGTTTTTTGCCTTTAGAAACCAAATCATTAGTTAAAGCTGATAATAAGCCCCGATAAGTATCTAGGGCGACTTGATCTTTAGCTTTCATTGACTCTGTTATTTTATTTTTTATTTCTTGATGTAACATATTTTATATTATATGTTAAAATAAACTTATGCGCAAAATTATATTTTTTGATACAGAAACAACTGGCAATACCCAAAAAGATTATTTATGCCAAATAGCTTATAAAAATGAGGATGAAAGTTTTGTTGGTTTTTATAAACCTCCAATTAAAATTCCACCTGAAGCTTCGGCAGTCCATCATATTTCTAATAAAATGATAGAAAATAAAATATCTTTTAAAGACAGTCCTGACTATCAAAAAATAAAAAATCTTTTTGAAGACAAGAATTCAATTGTAATTGCTCATAACGCTCCATTTGATTTAATGATTATAGAAAAAGAAAATATTAAACCAAAAAACTTTATTTGCACTCTTCGTTTAGCTAGATATTTAGATCCGGAAAATAAAATAGCTAAATATAACTTACAATATTTAAGATATCTTTTAGAAATTGAAGTTGAGGCCACTGCTCATGATGCTTTAGGTGATGTTTTAGTTTTAGAAAAACTTTTTGAAAGACTTAAAATTAAGTTAATGGAAAAAGAAAGTTTAAATGAAGAACAAGTTTTAGAAAAAATGATTCAAATTTCAAGCCATCCTTCTCTTTTACACTCAATTCCTTTTGGAAAACATTTAGGTAAAAAAATAGAAGAAATTGCTAAAATAGATAAAAATTATTTAGAATGGCTATTAAAACAAAAAATGGAAAGCGATCAGATTGATGAAGATTGGATTTATACCCTCAAATATTATTTAAATAAATAAAATGGAAAAAATATTATGGATTTTAATAGTAGTTTTAATTAGCTTTATAGTTTATTTGTTTTTAAATAAGAAAAAAAATACAAACCCAGAAAAAGATATCGGCTTGCAATTAATTTTACAACAATTAAATGAACTTTCCCGAACAGTTGATTCAAAAATTGGAGAATCCCACAAACAAATGAATGATAGTTTACAATTTCATTCAAATCAATCAAATAAAATAATTCAAGATGTTACCGAAAAATTAACTCGCTTAGACGAAACTAATAAACAAGTTATTTCTTTTGCTGATCAATTACAGTCTTTGCAGGATATTTTAAAAAACCCAAAACAAAGAGGTATATTAGGAGAATATTATTTAGAAACGGTTTTGAAAAATGTTTTACCGCCTAATTCTTATCAAATGCAATATACTTTTCCTGATGGCAATATTGTTGATGCTGTTGTTTTTGTAAAAGATAAAATTATTCCTGTTGATTCAAAGTTTTCTTTAGAAAATTATAATCGTATTGTTGAAGAAAAAAACCCTGCTGAAAAAAAGAAACTAGAAACAATTTTTGTAAATGATTTAAAAAATCGAATATCTGAAACAGCTAAGTATATTCAACCTAAAGAAAATACGACTGACTTTGCTTTTATGTTTATTCCTCATGAAGCAATTTACTATGATTTATTAATAAATAAAATTGGCGCTATAGAAGAAAATACAGAAAATTTAATTCAAAGAGCTGCAGGAAAATATAAAGTAATTATTGTTTCTCCTACTTCTTTTCTAGCTTATTTACAAACAGTACTTCAGGGACTAAAAGCAATGCAAATTGAAGAATCAGCTAAAGAAATTATCAAAAGAGTAGAAGAACTAGGAAAACATTTAAAATCCTATGATGAATATCATCTTAAACTAGGAAATTCTTTATCTACCGTTATTAATCATTACAATAGTAGCAATAAAGAATTTAAAAAAATAGATAAAGATATTTTACGAATCAGTGGTGCCTCACCAGAACTTTCTTCTCTTAAAATAGATAAAATAAAAAATGAAGATTAGCTAAAATTTTCTTCTATTGCTAAA
Organism: uncultured Candidatus Saccharibacteria bacterium; assembly: GCA_964543175.1. GTDB lineage: Bacteria > Patescibacteriota > Minisyncoccia > Phycocordibacterales > UBA9973 > UBA9973. The sequence goes on along the minus strand of CAZIWS010000054.1, from coordinate 750 downwards.
AATTTTTTTTAAGGTAAGATAAAATTAAATAAAGTTCTTAGAAATAAAAAGAACAAATAATAACCTTAAAGAAAATAAAAAATGGAGAAAAATTTTTTACTCAAAAATGGATACAAGTGTATCCAAAACCGAATTTCTTTTCTGAGAAAAGAAATTAAAGAAATAAAATTATTTCTTCCCTTAAAAAAAGACGACAAACTTTTAATAAGCCAAATGGAAGAAGAAATAAAAAGACTTAGAAATCTTTCAAAATTACCAATAAAGGAAGTTAAGGAACAAAAATTCGTTTTGCTTCCTGGTAATAGCGCCGAGGTTGTCATTAACGACCGAGGAAAAGAAATTTGGAAAATGGTTATCCTTGATGGAGTAACCCCAATTCCCCACCAACTAAGTGAGGGTTTAGAGATTATTTCCATAACAACTCCTTTTGGAAAAGCTCTTGCCGGCAAGTTAGCCGGAGAAAAAGGAGAATTTTTTTGTGAAAAAAAAGGTTATATTAGTTTTTCAGTCAAAAGAATCCTGCTACCTTGCGAAAGCAAGTGGATTTTTAAAGCTAAAAAACTTGAACAAAATTTAGCATAATTATTTAGGCATGATTGTTTTTAAAACAGTCGTGCCTAAAATTTGGCCCTATCGTCTAACGGTTAGGACGTATCCTTCTCAAGGATAAAATCAGAGTTCGATTCTCTGTAGGGTCACCATCACGTGCTAGCACGAGAAGTATATTAAAATAAATTAATTAAATTTTCT
>CAZIWS010000053.1:0-4747 GCA_964543175.1 uncultured Candidatus Saccharibacteria bacterium | reverse complement strand
ATGGTAAAAGAATTTCCTTTCCGACCTTTTAGTTGCGTTGTTCTTGATTGTTTTGCATTAAAATGGTTAAAACCAGGTTTGCGTGAAATTATTTTTCCATTTTTTGTTAACTTTAATCTTTTACTATATGATTTATTTGTTTTCATTTGTTTTTAATTTATAAATAATTTATTTTGCTTTTTCTATTGTAATAAATAATCCCTTTGGTCCCTTTTTATAGGATTCTGCTATTTTATAATCTTCAGTAATTAAATGTAAAACTCTATCTAATCTTTCTTTTAAAAATTTTTCATCCATATATTTAGCTCTTCCTGCTAAAAATAATTCTACTTTAATTCGATGGCCTTCTTTTAACCACTTAGAGGCATTTTTAGCTTTTAAGCTTAAGTCATTGTCTCCTGTTCCTATTTTAATTTGAATTGATTTTGTTTCTGTTGGTTTCGAATTTGTTCTTGATTTTTTTAATCTTTTACTATTTTCATATTGAAATTTACCAAAATCCATTATTTTTGCAACTGGTGGATTTGCATTAGGGGTTATTTCAATCAAATCTAAGTCTTTTTCGTGAGCAATTTTTAAAGCTTCGGCAAAAGATAAAACGCCTATATTTTGATTTTCGCTATCTATAACGCGGAGTTCTTTAGCTCTTATTTGATTGTTTATTCTTTCTCTCAATTGATATTTAAATAAAAGACATTAACATTTAACTAGCTAGATTCTAGCTTATTTTAAAGATAAAGTCAATTTTATTTTAATTTTAGATATTTTAAAAACATTTTTTAATAATTTTGTCAAAAATTTACAATTTAAGTATTTTTTTAACTTCATTAAATAATTGGTCAATTTTTTCTTGACTTTTGGCTTCTCCAAAAAGTTTAATAATTGGTTCTGTATTTGAGGGACGCAAATGTAACCAAGAATTATCAATTAAATCTATTCTTAAACCATCTTGTTCATCAAATGAAGCTTCTGAAAAATATTTTTTAAGAATAGAATACATTTCTTCTATATTTCCACCAATAGGCCACTTGTCTTTTTTCATAAAATATTTTGTGAAATTTTCGTTAATAATTTGATTTACCTTTTTATTTCTTTCAGCTAGAATTTCTAAAACTAAAGCAATGCCCACAAAACTGTCTCGAGCCGTGTTTATGGTAGGGTAAATAATACCCCCATTTCCTTCGCCCCCAATAATTGCTTTTTTTTCTAAGATTTTATCTACGACATTTCCTTCTCCGATAATTGAACGATAGCAAATACTATTATATTTTTTCGCAATATCAGCTCCCATTTGTGAAGTGGAAAGGTTAATTACAATTGGTTGTCCTGGGTTTTTAGATAAAATATTTTCAATACCAAAAGCAATAGAATATTCTTCTGAAATAACTTCTCCGTTTTCATCAATAATAACAAGTCGGTCAGCATCAGGGTCATGAACAAAGCCAAGGTCAGCTTTAACTTCTTTGGCAATTTTAATTATTTCAGATAAATTTTCTTTAAGTGGTTCTGGGCGGTGAGCAAATTTTCCATTTGGAGTATTATTTATCGGAATTAGTTCCACTCCTAATTGTTTAAATAAATATGGATCTATTACACAAGCAGAAGCATTTATCATATCAACAACTACTTTAAATTTTTTATCACGAATAGCTTTTACATTTACATTTTCTAAAATATGATTTACGTGTTCTTGGGGGAAATTAGGAGCCTGGGAAGAGAAAATGTTTCTTATAAAGTTCTTTGGAATTTTTTCGTTTTCTGAGACAATATTGCTTTTTTCACTTTCTTTTTCTTCTTCATAATATTTATTAATTAAATCTACTTCACTTGTAATAGTAAAAAGAGCTTTCTGGTTTACAAACTTTAAGCCATTATATTCAATTGGATTATGAGAAGCAGTAATAATAATAGCACCATCATATTTATTTTTTTTTACAGAAAATAAAACAGTTGGGGTGGGCAAAATATCTCCGTCGATTACTTTTATATTTAAATTATTTAATTCTTTAATAATAATATTTTTTATTATTGGGCCACTTTCTCTTCCGTCTCTCCCAATTAATATTGTTGGATTTTCTTTTTTAGTATCTTTTTTAGTAAATTTAGCAAAAGCTTTTGTGTAATTAATAATAATTTCTTCATTTAAGGTTTCGCCCCAAATTCCTCGATAACCAGAAACATTTAATTTTCTTTTTGTGCTCATATCTTTATTGTAAACTTTTTATTGTTTTATTCAAATGGTAAGATATATTTATGGCTTCTTATGTTCAAAATAGAAAAATTAGATTTGACTATGAAATTTTAGAAAAATACGAAGGAGGTATTGAGCTTTTAGGCATAGAAGTTAAATCTATTAGGCAAGGCAAGGCTTCACTTGAAGGTGCTTTTTGTATTATCAGGGGAGGAGAGTGTTTTTTAATAAATGCCAATATTCAACCTTATCAAGTTAATAATACTTCAGTTGATTATGATCCTTTAAGAAATAGAAAAATTTTATTAACCCAAAAAGAAATTACTCAATTAGCTGATAATGAAAAAAATAAGAGTTTGACAATTGTTCCAATTTCAATGTATAATAAAAATAGAAAAATTAAAGTTGAAATTGCTTTAGTTAAAGGTAAAAAGATAAAAGACAAAAGAGAAAGTATAAAAAAGCGTGAGACAGATAGGGAAATAAGGAGGGAATACAAAGGACATTGAAAAGTTAAAAGTTCATAAAATAAATCTTAAATAGATTTTGCCCTTCAGTTTTTAAAAATAAAAACTTCAGGGCCCAAAATTTATTTATAAATTTTGGGGATGCAAGGCATAGACAGCTGGTTTTTTGTTTTGATGCATATCGAGCTGAGTAATCTCGTAACCCATTCGACAAGCTCAGGGTTCTCCTGAGTTATATCGAAGGATAAACTTATTCAAAAAACTAATTGCAAAATTAGCTTCTAAGGTAAAAGCTTCAGTTTCTCCATACTTCGGTATGAAAGACTTTGCTTTTGCTCCAGCATACGCTTAAGCGGAGCTGGTGTCTGATTCATAGACTTCCGATATATGAAATCAGGCATAATATTGTCGGGATAGGAAAAAAATAGCCTCGAATTTTTTCCGAAAATTAGAGGATCGATTTAAAAACGTTTTGTTTGTTTAATAGTTTTTAAATTTAAATCCGCCAACTGGCGGAAAAAAATAAACTAAATATGTAGATTTCATTTCAACAACCTTCTGCACGGGAGTTCGATTCTCCCCATCTCCACTTCTACGCTCTGCTTTGCAGAGCTTCGAAGTGCATGCACTTAGTAGCTTTAGCGAAGAAGTGCATGCACTTTGAAACAAAAAGAACCAAATTTTAGTTTGGTTCTTTTTAGCTTCGCGGTGCACGCACAGACATTTGACTTATTGTTGTTTGTTATATATAGTTAAGAAAAAATTTGTTAATTAAAAAAAATTATTATGGAAAAATTTAATATCTCCGGCAGTTTTTTTATTGTTTTTTTGATTATTGCTTTTCTTGCTGGTTTTTTTATTGGTAAAGAAAACAAAAACGAAGACAATAATTTAAGCTTAACTGAAGAAATTTTTTTAGAAGATTCTTTGTCTGTCTTTAAAAAAGATTCTATTTTAAATTTAAAACAGAAAGATACCGTTATTATCCCTCAAGGAGGCTCTTTAGTAAAGAATTTAGGGATGAGCGAGGAAGAGGCTTATGCTTTTTCCCAAAAATTTAATTTGAAAGATAAATTTAAAATGGGTAAATATATAGTAATAATTTATCCAGGAGATACTTTCATAAAAACATGGATGCCGATTAGGTATCCTAAAAATTAATTTTATATTTAATAATAATACAGCCTGAGTTCTCAGGCTTTTTTTATTTATTTTTTTGTGATATATTTTATTTATGGACTTAAATTTTTTAAATCAAAAAGAAAATCAAAAAGAAAAAAGAAAAAAGAAAAAAGAATCTAAATTTTCTGGTAGTGTTATGGGCACTGTTTTAATTTTTATGATAATAACTGCCCTTTATTTATCATTTTCTGATAATAAAAAAACAATACCTGAAATATCTATTTCTGATTTAGCCCAAAGCGTATCCGGTGGTGAAATAAAAAAGATTTTAGTAGAAGGAGAGAAACTTACGGTTACTTATCAAAATGATGAAATTAAAAAAGCAAAAAAAGAAACTGGGTCTTCTCTTTCTCAAACCCTTTTTAATTATGGAGTTAACTCAGAGGCATTATTAAAAACAGAAATTGAAATTAAAAATGAAAGTGGTTTTGGGTATTGGCTTTTGAATGTTTTACCTTTTCTGTTGCCAATTTTATTTATTTTAATATTTTTTTGGTATTTATCACGACAAGTAAAAGGAGCAGGTGTTCAGGCTTTCAGTTTTGGCCAATCAAAGGCTCGAATAACTGACCCTAATGATAAAAATAACAGAGTTACTTTTAAAGATGTGGCTGGTTGTAAAGAAGCTAAAGAAGAATTAAAAGAAATTGTTGATTTTCTTAAAAGTCCTAAAAAATTTCTAGACATTGGAGCTAGAATTCCTAAAGGAGTAATTTTAACTGGAGCTCCTGGAACAGGTAAAACATTATTAGCTCGAGCTGTGGCTGGAGAAGCAGGAGTCCCTTTTTTCCATTTATCTGGTTCAGAGTTTGTTGAAATGTTTGTTGGTGTTGGTGCTTCTAGAGTTAGAGATCTTTTTAAAATGGCCAAAAGAGCCGCTCCAGCAATAATTTTTGTGGATGAAATT
>CAZIWS010000052.1:0-4807 GCA_964543175.1 uncultured Candidatus Saccharibacteria bacterium | reverse complement strand
GAAACTGTAACCTTTGTAGGAGAATAATTCATCTTACCAACTAAATCAGAACCTACATCAGCTGCTTTGGTATAAATACCTCCACCCACACGAGCAAATAAAGCAATTAAGCTGGCTCCTAGGGCATAACCATTAACAACACTTGGGTCACGAATAATTAAATAAAGGATGCTTAAACCTAAAAGACCTAAACCAGCCACCATCATACCCATAATGGTTCCACTTGAAAAAGCAATTTTTAGAGCTGGATTAATTCCACTTCGTGCTGCTTGAGCAGTTCTGACATTGGCCATAGTAGCAACTCGCATACCTGCATAACCAGCAACAGCAGATAAAATTCCTCCAATTACAAAGCTAACAGCCGTTAGGGGATTTATAAAAATAACCAAAACAATTGCCACAATTACAACAAAAACAGATAAATAAATATATTCTCTTTTTAAGAAAGCTCTTGCTCCTTCTTGAATAGCTTTAGCAATTTCTTGCATTTTTTCATTACCAGCATTTTGTTTTTTAATTTTTTTTGTTAAAAAGAGTCCAAAAATAATTGCAATTAATGAACTTACCATAGCGAACAGGAAAAAATTATTCATATTTTTTAAATTTAATAATAACTAATAATTTATTGATTATAGTTTATTTATTATATTTTTTCAACTTCTTCTTTTTCTTCTATTGAGTCTTCTTCTTTTATTTCTACTTTTTCTCCGTCAGTTGAAGCAATTTCTTCTCCATTTCCTTTTATGTCAATTCTCCAGCCAGTAAGTTTAGCAGCTAGGCGAACATTTTGACCTCCTTTTCCAATAGCCAAAGAAAGTTGATCTTCGGCTACTTCTACTATTGCTTTGTGTTCTTTTTCATTTATTTCAATTGAAAAAACCTTAGCAGGTGAAAGAGAATTAGAAACAAATTCTTTTGGGTCTTCGGACCAAGGAATAATATCTATTTTTTCACCTGAAAGTTCTTGAGTTATAGTATTAACCCTTGTTCCTTTTTGTCCTACACAGGACCCAACAGGATCAATATGTTCATCGTTAGAAAAAACAGCAATTTTAGAACGTGCTCCCGGCTCTCGAGAAATAGATTTTATTTCGACAGTATTGTTTTCAATTTCAGGCGCTTCAGCTGAAAATAATTTTTCAATAAATTTAGGATGAGTTCTTGATAGTCTTAGATTGATTCCTCTAATAGTATCTTCAACTGAATATAAATAAGCTCGGATTCTTTGTCCTCTTTGAAAATATTCTCCTGGTATTTGTTCTTCTACTGGCAAAACTCCAATTGCTCTATTAAAATCAATATAAATATTACCTCTTTCTATTTTTTGAACTATTCCAGAAATTATTTCTCCTTCTTTTGTTCCATATTCATCAATAACTGAAGCTCTTTCGGCTTCTCTAATTCTTTGAATAATAACTTGCTTAGCTGTTTGGGCTGCTATCCTGCCATAATCATCTTTTGGCTCTAAGGGAAAAATTATTTCTTCATTTAATTCAGCTCCTTTTTTAATTTTTTTAGCATCTTCAATCCAAATATGATGTTCTTCATTAAAGCGGACCCTTTCGTCTTCTTCTGTTTTTTTTGAATAATTATTTAAAGAATTTTCTTCTATTTCTTCTTCAATTCTTACAATACTTTCATCAACCACAATTTTTATTTGAAAAAAATCAGTTTGACCTGTTTCTAAATCAAATTTTGCTCGGATAATTTGTCCTTTTTTGCCATAATCTTTTTTATATGCTGCTGCCATTGCTTGTTCAATAGCATCTAGTATTTTTTCTTTAGGTATTTTTCTTTCTTGCTCTAGTTGTTCTAAAGCAGATTTAAATGTTTTTATATCTAACATAAAATTATTTTATTTATTTTTTTAAAAATAAAAGCCCTGTTCTGCAGGACTTATACAATTTAAAGTATAGCATTTTATTTACAAAAAGCAATTATTTTAATATCCCCAGTTAAATTTGCTTTACCTTATCTTTTTTAGTTGTATAATTAAATTATGTCAAAAAATAAAAAAGTTTTATTAATCTTTTTACTTTCTTTTGTTATTCTCTTAAGTATTGTCTATATTACTTATTTCTTTTTTGGAGTAGAAAAAAATATTGAACAAAATGAAATAACTTCTGAGCAAAGAGAAAAAATTATTAAAGAATTACTTGAAGGTGAGAAATTAGGTCCGGTTTCTGAAGAAGAAAGAAAAGATATTATCGAAGAATTGACTGTTGACTTAGAAGAAGCTCCTGTTGTTTCTGAACAAGAAAGAACTGATATTATTAATTCACTTTTAAATAATTAATATTATGAGAAAAAAATATTTATTTTTATTAATAATATTTTTAATTTTTTCTTTTTCTGTTTTTTTCTTTTCATTTAATAAAACACAAGCTGGTTTAAGTCATAATGTTTATGGCTATGCTTGGTCTAGCAATATTGGTTGGATTAGTTTTAATAATTGTTTTAATCCTCTTAATAATAACGGTGTTTCTAATTGTTCAGGTGTAGATTATGGAGTTAAATATGACACAGCAACTGGAGATTTAACTGGCTATGCTTGGTCTAGCAATATTGGCTGGATTCAATTTGGTAATTTAAATAATTTACCTACCATAAATAGTAGCAATCTTAATCAAGCTAAATTAGATTTAAACAATCCAACAAATGCTAAAATGACTGGCTGGGCTAAAGCTCTTTCTGCTAATGGCAATGGCTGGGATGGTTGGATAAGCTTAAGTGGCAATAATTATGCTCCAACTTTTAATTTAAATACTGGTTTAGCCAATTCTAATTCTTGGGCTTGGGGTTCAAGTGTAATAGGTTGGATTGATTTTTCAGGAGTAAGTTTAGCTCCATTAATGACAAATTCTTCTGTTAGCTTAACAGCTAACCCATCTTCTATTAATTCGGGACAGTCTTCTGTTCTTTCTTGGGTTGGTAATGATTTAGTTTTAGACAAGTGTACTAATTCTTGGGGTCAAACTCAAAGTCAAAGTCAAAATCAGCCAACTTCTGGAACTTACAATACTGGATCTTTGACAAGTTCTAAAACTTATACAATTTCTTGTTTAGGTAATAATGGAAATACAGTGTCAGATACAGTAACTGTTACGGTTAATAATTTATGTAATAATCCTAATGCTTCTAATTATGGTGGCTCTTTGCCTTGTCTTTTGCCTAATCCAAACCCAACTTTGAATGCTTATATTTCTCCAGCAAATGGAAAAACTAATCTTGATTGGGACAATGCATTTGGATGTAAACCTGATAGTATTGATGGAAATGATGATGTAAATACTGAATGGAATAATGTTGATTTATCTTCTCTAAATAATAGTGTTGAGTTAGTAGATAATGTTCTTGTTACAACTTATTTTGTTATTGATTGCTCAGGTATTGGCGGGGGGAAAGCCTCGGCTTGTGTTTTTGTGCCCAATACTCCTACTGCTTCAGGTTGTAAAAAGCCAATTTTTATTGAAAATTAAAAATAGTCGTTCATTTTATTTAAAAAGTTTTTAAATTATTAATTAATTATTATTATATGAAAAAAAGTTTATTTAATTATATAAAGGTTTTAAGTTTAGTTATGTTTTTCAGTTTGTTTTTAGGTTGGGCCGTTGTTTCTGCGCAAAGTTGGACACCTCCAGCCGGTAGTCCTCCAGCCAATAACACACCAGCGCCAATTAACGTTTCGAATATTCTTCAAAGCAAAGAAGGTAGTTTAAAGATTACCAAAGGAGGTTTTTATTCTTGGGGCCCCGCTCTTTTTAATGATGTTGTAGTTATTGGAGGGCTGAGTTCATTAAGTGAAAATGAAATAAATAATATAATTCAAGACAATGATCCAAATCAAACAACAAATCAACAGCCTGGGCAGGGAACTAGTACTACAGGTTTCTTTAATAATCAAAAAGAAAATATTTTTTCTAAATTAAGTAAATTTTTAGGGCTAGAAACAGAAAAAGTTTTAGCGCAAACAACTCCTACCCCAACAAATAAATTAATTGTTACAGGTAATTCTAAGTTAAAAGGAGATGTTTTGGTTGACAATAGGGTTTTTGTTTTTAATTTAGCAACAAAATCTATACCTTCATCGGGCGTTATACTTAATGAGGCACCCTATAGACCAGTTTGTGTTGATCCCTATGGGCAACTTAGGTTGTGTTCAGATGAGCCCATTGTTGGCCCCTCTCAGCAATTTGAGGAAATTATTAAAGTTTGTGTTGGTTATAATAAAAGTGGCACAAGAAAAGCTAGTGCTGATTCAGGCGTAACTGCTTCTAGAAGTTCTTGTATAAATTGGGTACAGCAGCAGTTTGTTAGTTTTGGCAGTAGTGTTAACACAACCTATGCTCTTGGTTGTGGTAGTCTTTCTAATTTAAACAAACCACCTGTTGTTGAAGGAAGTCCTGTGCCTGTTTCTTTTTCAGCTAGCAATCCTCCTGCACAAGATTGTGGATGGGGTCAATATCAATACACCCAGACATCATTTCCTGCCATTTATGAAACACCAGGAACCTATTATCTTACTTTAACTCAAGAGAAATCTCTTAAAATTCAAGTTATAGGAGCAGGAGGAGGAGGAGGAGGAAGTCAAGGTGGGGCTCTTGGAGCAGGAGGAGGAGGAGGTGGTTTTTCTCAGGGAATATTTACTCTTGGGGTAGGGGCTACTCCAACTTCTCCAATGATTTATGAGATAAAAGTTGGAGAAGGTGGAAAAAGAGGAAAGAGTTCGGAGTTGAGTTGTGGTGGTGCGTCTCCTGGAGAAGATGGTGGACAAGGTCAAGGAGATGGGCTACGACTTCAACGTGGG
>CAZIWS010000051.1:1954-4813 GCA_964543175.1 uncultured Candidatus Saccharibacteria bacterium | reverse complement strand
AGCTAAATATTTTTTTATTAATTTCATATTTTTTTATTTATAATTTATTATTTTTTTAATTCTAATTCTTTTTTAATTTTTTCCTTTATTGAATAAAAAGAAGGTGGTAATTTTGATAATAACTTTTCCATATCAACTATAAAATCAGTATCAATAATTTTTTCATTTTTTATAAAATCAATAAGAATATCTAGGTCTTTTGTTATTAAAAAATCATATTCTCTATTTATGTCTATTTCTATAACATCAAATAAATCAAGATAAAAATTATTTTTTTTAAACTTTAATAAACAAAAATCTCTTTTTAAATCGTTTAAATCTCTTTTTAAATCAGTAATATTATTATTAATTTTTCTACTTTCAATATTTATTTTATTTTCTACTTCTTTTTCTAGAGTTTCCTTTATTTGTTTTTTGTTTTTTTCGAGTTCATCAAAAGATTTTTTTAAATCTTGTTTAATCTCACTTTTTAATTCGTCCATTTTTTTCTTATTAATTTGAAAATTTTGCCAAAATTGTAAAGCTACAATAGCTATAATTACTCCAATTATGGCGCCTAAAGCCCAATATGTAGTAGTTAGTATTTTATCGTTATTATTATTTAATAACTCCACCTTTTGTTTTAATAACTGAATTTCTGAATTATAATCAATATTTTTTATATCATCTGCAAAACAAATACTTAAGCTAAAAATTGATATAAATATAAACAAAACAAAAGAACACCCCATAGCACTACCAAATTTTCTTTGTCTTCCTTGTCTTGTTGTTGGTATGCCGGTAGCTCTTGCTATTTTAGATTTCATAGAAGATATTCCTAAGGCTCTTTTTGCAGAAAATGAAATCCCAAATTTTTTACCCATAAATTTAATATAAAAAATAAACCACAGTAAAGTGGCTTATTTTATCTTGTGACGCAATAGAGTCACCTGTACTACTTGGCTCAACAGTCGGGTCCAGTATACATAAGGTTCAACACCAGCAAGAACTTTGAGCGATTGAATGTACATAAGGTTAACGCACTAGCATCTCAAAATAACGGTAATTTAATGCGACACATGCGACACTACGTAAGTGCGTGTTTACTAGCTAAACGGGGGATTATTCAGTATAATATTTGGCTTATATTAATAATTATTGGCTAATATTAGAGTAAATTATATTTTTTTATTATTTCTTCCCATTTATCCATAGATTTAGTTATTAATTCATCAAAAGAACATATTATTGTTCCGTCTTTAGCTTTAACTTCTGCAATTATTACTATTGCAAGATTTCCTTCATATTCACATTCTCCATTAAAGGGATTAAGTGTAAAATGCGCTCCGTTTTTAGATTGTTCATCACTTCTCATAGATAATGCTCGATCAATATCATTTAAGTATGGAAATTTATTAGATCTACTCTCTTTTAATTCTCCATGTTTTTCTTGATTATCTAAATCAATAATTAATTTTAAATGTTCAGAAAGATTTATTTCTTTTTCAATATCTTGTTTATTTCCACCTTTTTTCTGGTGGATATTTTTTAGATGGTCTTTTAATTTGGCTATATTAGAAATTATTGTAAAGGCTTGGTTATATAATTCTGCTTTATTTTCACCGCCAAAAGAAATTTTCACCTGAAAATTTGAACCATTTGTTAAATGTTCTATATTAGTACTTTCTACAATATTTTTATCGAAACGTTGCCCAAGAGACAAATAAACTCTTTCCATTCTTTTATTTATATCATTTGTATCCATTATTTATTTTTTAAAAATTATTAAAATAATATTTTAAAAATTACAGCCTCTTAATTGCTGCATAAAGAGGTTTAATAAATTATTTTATTTTACTAGCTGAAGGTTTAATTCTGCCATCTATAACTACTATTTTCGGGCATTTTTTTCCTTCTCTGGTGTCTTTATCATTAATCTCTAGAAGTTGTTTTATTTTTAAATCTTGTGAATCTTCGGATTTTTTATCTTTACAAGAAATTTTAATAACTACATAATATCCATAAATAGTTTCTTCAGACTCCATATAAAGAGGTAATTGTTTCTGGTAACCTTTTAAAATATCATTCTTTGAAAGTTTTGTTTCTACTATGACTTTATCTTTACTTCCCACACTAAATTTTACATCAATAATACCTCTTCCAATTTTTACTTCTCTATTTACATCTATATTGCAAATGTCAGAATATACATCGGATACTATAAACAATAAAGCTTGGGAATATGATTCATGTCTAACTTTATTGTCATTTGTGTATAAAAAACGATTTCCACCATCAAATTCAATAGATTTTTTAAATTTTTTCAAAACTATCTCAACAATTTCAAATATTTTAAGACCATCTAATTTTTCATCTATTGGGTTAAGAGAAACCTCTCTTAGAGCTTCTTTATAATATATATTTGCACCCTTAATATCCTCTCTAAAGTCATAGCCTTTTTTGTTGTTTGCTTCGTTTATATAAGATTTTTCTAAATTTATAAAATCATTTTGATTTTTTAATATTGTATCCCATACCTGTTTCCTCTCTGATTTTTTATCTTTTAGAATTTTTTTCCAACCAGCTCCTATCTTAGAATTTAAATTATTTCTTAATTCTTGGTTTCTTGAAACTACGTACTCTATATGAGAAAAGTCTAATGCTATAGGTAAATCTGTAAGTATAGATTTTGGTAATAATAAACAGGGAATATCACTAAATGGATCTTTAGGTAGAACGAATTCCTTTCCTAATAGCTTCATTTTAATAGTGTATTTTTCTTCAATTTTACATTCTTTAATAATATTTTGATTAAAAGAATATATGTCTTCTAATATTATTTTAGTTAATGATTTTGAAGCTCTAAAAAGTCCACCATTT
>CAZIWS010000051.1:0-1944 GCA_964543175.1 uncultured Candidatus Saccharibacteria bacterium | reverse complement strand
TTCAAATAATCCCAATAATTCAAATATTCTAGGACTACTGTTTCCAGCATCAATTATCTTTTTAGCAGATATTGATAATCTTTCAGCTAATTTCTTTCCTATAGCGCTACCATTATTAGAAAGACTTGAATAGCCCAATGATGTTTGTTTGTTTTCTTTAGTAATTAATAGTTTTTTGGCTTTTTTGAAAAAAATATCATCACCAATTGATTGTGATAATAATAATAGAATATCCTCAAAATATTTATCTATGTTTTCTCTAGATTTTTTAAAGTCTTTAATTTTAGTTTTGTCTAACAATATTGGATCTATAAAAAATGAAGAATCTAGACCATATACAAAATTAAGTATATCAAATTTTTTCATATCCTTTTCACTCAATTTTAAGTATTCTGATATTGGTTTAGTTTTCATATGTATTTATTCTTTATTGTTTAATTCATTAATCATTTTATGTACATTTTTCATATATTCATTAAAATAATCCCAATCCATATTCTTTGGCAGGACAGCCTGCATTATAATAGAATATTTTCTTTTACCTTGAGGCGGTATAATTTTTTCTCCTATAACAATATAATCTTTATCATTATTTATTTTTTTTTGCATAATGTTATGATTTAAATATTAAATATTATTTTTAATATATGAATAAAGAAAACATGGAATTGCTTATACAAAAGATTAGAGATCAACATATTATTACAGACAGAGGTTCTTATACAGAAGAAGAAATAATACGACTTGCTTATGAGCTTGATAAATTTTCTAATACAATAATAGGTTGCTATCTATTGGAACAGAAGGATAAGAAAAAAGATATATAAGTTCATTTTCAATATACACCTTCAGGCAAAATATTCAATTATATCAACGCAAAATGAAGAAATGATGAACTTTTGAAAATAAGAAAAGAAAGACTATGTTGTCTTTCTTTCTTTTATCTTTAAAATTGCGTATATAGTAGATAGATAAAAATAATACATCCAACTATACCATATATCGCGATCATAATTTATTTTCTGCTTATCATTTGAATGACGAATTGCAAAATTATTGGCAATATTAAATATAGCATCATCATCTTTATTCCCAAGATATTTGTTTGCATCTTTTCTTAATTCTTCAAGTATATCAGCTAACTCTCTTATGGCTATTCTTCTTTCTTCCATGTTTGAACGTGACCCAAGATATTTATTAGTCGCTATTTCTATTTTATTTTTTATGTTGTTTGAGGTATTTTCTGGTAATTTCGCAGAATGTATATTAATTAATCCAATCTCTTCTATTATTATAATTTGACCATTTTCATTTAATTGAAATCCATTTTTATATTCTTTTAAAATTTCATTCATTTTTTCTCTAAAATATAGTTGTCCAGATTTTTTATTAAATTTTTTATAATGCCATCCACAATTATCCCAACCATGATAATCAGACCCGTCAGCTTGTTTTATTGGTTTTGATGTATGGTCATATAAAAATTCAATAATATCTAGTAAATCATCTTCTGAATAACCTTCTATATGCATTTTTATAGGCCATATGTTCTCTTTTCTTAAAACACGATATATTCTAGCCTCTATGTTTTCACCTAACTCTCCTGGCACATGTCCAGCATCAGTGCAATTATAGCCAAAACCTTCCTGAAAATAACCATCGTTTTCTAGTTCGTTATATAAATCAAGAAAAAGTTTTTTAAGTATATTTATACCAAAAGAAGAAAAATTTTTATTTTTTCCACTTCTAACTGAGTAGTATTCTCTAGTCATTTGATTTTAAATTAAAAATATAGTCATATACTATCATTAATTTTATTAATATTAAACATTATGATGACAGTAGAAGAATACAGAAAAGATTCTGAGATAGCTAAAAAAATGACAGATGAAGAATGTCAGCAAGTTATAGAATTACAAGATAAATTTGTAAATACAGTTTTAG
>CAZIWS010000050.1:0-4818 GCA_964543175.1 uncultured Candidatus Saccharibacteria bacterium | reverse complement strand
TAACATAAACCGTTTCCCTCTAGTAATATACTAAACTAATATTTTTCACCACACGGATGTGGTGAGCATCTACGCGCGATTTCATATAACGTTTTGCATGCCCGACGCCGCTGAACCGGACCCGCAGAGCCCTTCTTCTTTGGCGGCGCTTGTCGCCCGGTGAAGCGGTGTGGTGCGCACGCTCCAGAGCCCTTCCCGCCGCACCCTTTTGGGTATGCGTTGTTATGCGCCGTCGAAAGCCCCATTATTCAGAGTGCGACAGGATGTCGCACCCTAAATCTTCTTTGCTTTTATGATAAATGACAGCGGAAACTTCTGTGCCTTGTACGGTGTATAATAGCCAGAAGAAAACTCTGCCGGTCGTGCTAATGTCTCACTGTTAGTTTCTTCGACGACTTGTTCAACCATAAATCCTGCTTTTACAAGAGTGTTTATGTAGGTTGACAGCTTACGGTTTTTTAGTGTAACTGGATTGCCACGTTGAATATAAGAAAAAATATCTTCATTAAGATAGCAGCCCTCAAAAAAAATCTTACCATCTTGAATATCAACACAATGCATAAATGGGTGATCCCATGAAAAAATGAAAACACCATCTTTCTTGAGATATGATGCAATATTATTAAATGTTGTTTGTAGGTCTACCGTCCAACCGATAGCATAAATTGAATATACAATATCGAAATAAGACTTTGGTAATCCACAGTCCAACTCCATTGGAGAGTTGAAAAGTTCGGGTATATACCCACTTTCATTTAAAAAATGTCTGGCATTTTCAATTTGCTTTGTTGACATATCAATGCCCCAAAGCTCAGTTGCGCCATTATCTCCACACCATTTTAGCGAATGGCCACTTCCGCAACCAATATCAAGGACTTTCTTACTTTGCATATTAGGAAACAGTTTTAATTCGTCCTCTGTCGGGATATGGCAACCATATGTAGGCAATGCAGTTGAACCGAACCAACTATCGGCCATAGCATCCCAACTTTTTTTGTTTTGAATCAATATGTTCTCAGCCATATTATCATCCTTCATTTAAATCTGTGGTTGTCATTAGCTTTATAGCATTAACTTCCTAACTCTGCGACACGATGTCGCAATATCCGCTTTCGATGTCGTATAACGTCTTGCATTTGCGACACCCGACCGCTTACAGGAAGCCGCTTATGCCCGGGCGCCCTCTGGGCGGGCTAATGCGGCGATCGACTCGGTTAGCGGGCGGGTGTGGGCAGGAATGACCTCATGCCATACTAACAGAGCCTTCCTTCGTGCTTGCCCTTTATGCAAATGCGTTGTTATGCGCCGTCGAAAGCCCCGTTATTCAGAGTGTGACAGGATGTCACACCCTCAAATCTCCAAAGCCTTTCCCGCTCATTTACCGCCTTTTGGTTCATATTAGTCCTACCTGTAAACTTCATGAATCACGTAAACGCTTGGCTATATCGCTTGCACTGTACCAAACATTTGTTATGATTACCCGATCTTCTCGGATATGGAAGAATACAGAAAAGTTATCAATAGGCATTTGCCTGAGTCCTAACATATATTCCTCTTCAGTCTCCATTAACTTTACACGTTCCGGGAACGTATCAAGAGTTTCGATTGCATCAGCTATTCTGTTATACTGTCCCATTGCCGCTTCGGGTGCCTGTAGCTGCTCTGCGATATAATTATATATTTCTTCCATATCGGAAAGCGCTTTGTCTGTGATCTGAATCCTATACTGCTTCATTTGTGTAATTCCCTAAATCTCTGAAAGGCAGCAGATGCCTCCTGTACATTACCTTTTTCGATATCACTGTATCCTTCCTTTAACTTGGCATGAATATCATCAATTGTCATCAAATCGGAATTTACGGACACTGGTGCTTTCGGCAGTTTTACAGCAAAAGGTATTCCACCGATCATTGCAATCTGCTTCAGATATATATCTATTGCTGTGGACATAGGCATGCCGATTTGTGAAAGAACTTCCTCAGCTCTTCTTTTTACGTCAGGATTAACTCTTAAATTTAAAGTCGTAGTTTTTTCCATACTAATCATCTCCTCTGATAATATTGTAACGCATTTGTCGTTACACCACAATAGAGATTTGAACTATTATAAACCTACCTTAACGTTTTGTATCTATGACCCCAAAATTTTGAGCGGTAGTTGTTATTTTTCAATTATATATTCCAAATTTACGTATCTTATCTTAGAAGCCTTGCTTCACATTTCCGCCACACGATGTGGCGACCTCTGCTTTCGATGGCGTATAACGGCCAGTTTGCCCGACGCCCCTGAACCGGACCCTCGAAGTCCTTCTTCTATGGCGGCGCTTGTCGCCCGGTGAAGGGGTGTGCCGTGCATACCTCAGAGCCTTACCCTTTGCGGCTTTATGGGCAAACATTGTTCTATGATGGATGATGCCCCGTTACTCGGAGCTGGCCATGGACGGCCAGCCCTCAGACTTCTCCCAGCCCGAGCTCTTTAAAAACTTTTTTACATCTATCCATATATGCACCTTCTGTTTTTATCCCATGAAAATATCTGTCTATACTGTCAACATCCTTTAGTAATTCTGCTAAAGGATCCTTTGAGTAATCTTCTTTATCACTATGCTTAGCAATTGCCTGTATTATGATTTTTGTTTCTTCATCCGTAATCTTGCCTACTTCCATACCAGGTCCATTATTATATCTTATAATAGCTCCTCTAACATACGGTTCGGCTATTTCTGCGTGATTGTCTCTTTTCTTTGTTTCAACAACAGCAATATCATGTAAAATTGCTGTAACAGATGCTAAAATGGGATCTATGCCTCGTTTTAATGCTAGCAATTTCGACAGCTGAGCACTGGAATACATATGCATAACATTCCACTCTATATCTAAATCGCGGTCTTCATTGGATAGACATCTAAACTCATTAAATAACATTGCTTGCAGCCAATTAACTCTTTTTACATCAATTTGTATGTCCATATGGTCGACAGCTCCTCTACATCAGTCTACTGAGCCTTTCTAAAAATCTCGCCATAGATGGCGAGGCCTTAGCATCATCTTTCAGAGAACGTTTTGCATTTGCGACGCCCACCCGCTTACAGGAAGCCGCTTATGCCCGGGACCCTTTGGGTGGGCTAATGCGGTGACCGACTTGGTTAGCGGGCGGGTGTGGGCAGGAATGACATCATGTCCTGCTCACAGAGCCTTACCGCTTGCTTTGCCCTTTATGCAAATGCGTTGTTCTATGATGTCGCATGCCCCGCGAAGCCAGTAGCGGACACGGATGTCCGCCCTTTAATTTTCAAATATCTTATACCAAAAAAGAGCAAGAACATCATTATTTTCAGTATTGTAATATAACATATTATCAACACTGCCTAATACAAAACCTTTTTTATAGTAAAACCGACATGCCGTCAAGTTAAAATCTTGGGCTTCTAACATAAACCCTTTAAGTTTACAATTCTTAGCCCATGCTTCAGCTTCTTTTAATAAAAAACCTGCTACACCTTGATTTCTATACGCTTTTGCAACTGCAATATCTTCAATGAAACAAAATCCATTCCAGTTTCTACGAATTCTTATCTGACCCATACATAATAAGTTATCATAGACAAAAAACACAACTTTATCTGGATTGTCTATATATTCGCTATAATCTATCTCATCGTCTGGAAACTTATATTCGTAGGAATTATGTATAATAGTTTCTTTAAATGTCCATTTCCCATTATTGAATGAAGGTTCAATTTTACCACAAACCTCAAACGGTTGATTTGGTATATTAATATCATTAATGTTCTCTTGTGTCATAACTATAATCTTAAAATTACTCATTAGGTTATAAACCTCCCTATGAAAAATTTTCAAAGACTATCTTTAAAAATTCCGCCCCATGGATGGGGTGATCTTTGCATGCGATTTCAGAGAACGTTTCGTTTTCACGACGCCGACGAACCGGACCATCGGAGCCCTTCCCTTTAGCGGCGCATGCCGCCCGGTGAGACGGTGTGGCAGCAATGACCCGTGAGCACGCCCGAAGCGCTGAAAACATTGTTAGAAGATGTTTCTTGCCCCTCGGAGCCAGATTCAGCCACGGATGGCTGAACCTCAAGCAAAATCAACTCATAGTATTTAATATCTTTCCTTGAACATATTGAACTAAAGGTAAAATGTATTCTCGCGATGATATATCGTATGAACTACCAATAGCTTGCTCACAACCAATTTCATCAGAATTTTTGTTTTTTTTGCCATTCAGCATTTTGTCAAGTGTTTTCATTATTAGTCGATCTACAGCTCCCATTTTTTCATAATTAAGACCACTTTGCATATAAAAATGTGGGGTTTTTAATAACTCTTCTTCTGAAAAGCTGGCCTTCCATATAGTGTTAACAACATCCTCTGCTGCTAAAGGTGTGCCACCGGTAGCAAAAACAACTAAATCTGCATTATTTACAAGTAGCGTTTTTACTTTTTTAAGACCCGCAACTTTTCCTGCATGAACCCTACTTCCATAAATAACTATATCATATTCAACAAAAGTAGTATCGGAGACGTTTTCATAATCTAAAATATCACATTTTAGTTCATCTGCAATCCATTCTGCATACCTCTTTGTAAAACCTGTTTTCGATTTATAAACAACAATCGCTTTCATTGTTCCCCCTAAATTGTCTTTATTTCATACCATTATAATAATGAGTCTGTGTCCTCAAAGCTAATTCTATCAAATTCGCCCCCGGATGGGGCGATCTATGCAAGAAATTTCTTCTAACGTTCCGCACTCACGACGGCTTTCAGCCTTAGATAGCTCCTATCTTAGGCT
>CAZIWS010000049.1:0-4876 GCA_964543175.1 uncultured Candidatus Saccharibacteria bacterium | reverse complement strand
AATGGTATCTCGTAAGGCTCATAACCTTAAGACCCACGTTCGATTCGTGGCCCCGCAAAAGAAAACTGCTTTTCTTTTGCGCCGATTTTTAAAAAAATCTTCGTTATGAGCAAAGCGAATAGAAGATAGGGGGAATAATATTGTTAAATAAAATTAAATTCATTAAAAACTTGTTCATAAAGAACAATGATTCTTTTGGCTTCTCTTTGAGAGAGTACAAAATCAGCACCTTCATGGGCAATTTTATTTCTAACAATGTGAGCCTCCCAAGCTGAACTTAATTGTTTAAATTTAGACCGATCAGCTGATTTTAATTTTTCTCCTAAATTTTCTCCCCTAAAACCTAATTGGTCCATTAATTCATCAAGCAAAGTGTCAGCTTCAATAATAGCTAATTTCCAATTAGCTTCATTTTCAGAAAAAACATGATTTAAAACATTTTGCCATTTAGCATTTAAATTTTCATTTAAATTTACATCTAAACTTTTTTCTCTTTTCTCTTTTTGAAAAAGTTCATATTGTTTTATTTCATTAGCCATATGTTCTTTTTCTTTTTTTCTGACTTCTAGCATTCTAATAAGAGAATAAAAAATAATAAAAAGAATAATAACAAAAATTAAAAAAATAATCACTTTAACAAACAAACTTAATGAAATTAAAGCTGAACCCAATCCCCCTCCATCTTTGCTTAATACAGAAAAATTCCCAAAAAAATTAAAAATTTTTTGAAAAATATATTCTAAGTTCAAATAAACAGGTTCAAATGGTTTTTCTCCAGTTTGAAGAGTTTGGCTAAAAGTATTTCCTAAATTTTCCATATTATATATTTTCTCTTAAATCCTGTTCAATTGCAAATAGTCTTTCATCTTTTAAAAAAGAAGAAGTAAATTGAATACCAATAGGTAAGTTTTCTTTATTAAATCCACTAGGAATTGAAATAGAAGGAAGTCCAGCTATGTTTGCTGGAACAGTGAAAATATCAGAAAGATACATTTGAACTGGATCAGATTTTTCACCAAATTTAAAAGGAACAGTTGGCGTTGTAGGTGTAGCTACAAAATCAACTTCCTTAAAAATATCTTTAAATTCTTTTTCAATTGCTCTGCGAACTTCCCAAGCTTTATTGTAATAAGCATCATAGTAACCATGAGATAAAACATAGGTTCCTAAAATTATTCTCCGACGAGTTTCATTTCCAAAACCAGCCGATCTGCTTTTAGCATAGGTGTCAAAAAGATTTTTTCCTTCTTGTCTTAAGCCATATCTAATTCCATCAAACCTAGATAAATTAGTTGAAACTTCTGCTGGCATTAAAATATAATAAACCGCTAAAGAAAATTTAGAAAAAGGAAGTGAAATATCTTTTATTTGATAGCCTCTTTTTTTTAAATTTTCTAAATTATTTTCAAAATTTTCCAATACTTCTTTTTCTATTCCCTCTTTTAACCAATCTCTCGGAACACCAATCACTTTATTGTTTTTAATTTTCTGCTCATTCAAAGAAGGTAAAGCAATTGAAGTGGAATCTAAATCATCTTTTCCTGCTATCACTTTAAAAATAATTTCTGCATCTTGTGAATTTTTAGCCATCGGTCCAACTTGGTCTAAAGAAGAAGCCATGGCAATAACCCCAGAGCGAGAAACAACTCCATAGCTAGGCTTCATTCCAACAATTCCACAAAAACTAGCTGGTTGCCTAATAGAACCGCCTGTATCAGAACCCAGTGAACCTAAGGCCATTCCTGAAGCAATAGCTCCAGCTGAGCCACCTGAAGAACCTCCTGGAACCCTAGAAATATCAAAAGGATTTTTAACTGAGCCATAAGCAGAATTTTCAGTGGAACTTCCCATAGCAAATTCGTCCATATTTGTTCTACCAATTAAAATTGCTCCAGCTTTTTTTAATTTTTGTATTACAAATGCATCATAACTAGCAACATAATTTTCTAACATTTTAGAACCAGCAGAACATTTATTATTTTTTATTAAAATATTATCTTTAATAGCAATAGGAATACCGGTTAATTGTGTCTGCTCTCCTTTTTGAATCATTTCATCAGCTTTTTTAGCTTGCTCTAAAACATCAGAAAAAACTTCAAGAAAAATATTTAATTTTTCGTTTTTTTCTTTTATATTTTTTAAACAAGCATTTAATAAATCAACAGAAGTTATTTCTTTTTTTTCTAACATCAAGCTTGCTTTTTCAATAGTTAAATTTTTTAAATCAATCATTTTATAAAATCTTTTTTACTTTTAAAAAGTTATCTTGTGAATCTGGAAATTGTTCAATAATTTCTTCTGCTGGAAACTTATTTTCTGTTAATTTATCTTCTCGCCAAATATTTTTATTTAAATATTCTATTTCTTCTATATTTATTTTTTCTTTAATTTCAACAGATTCTATTTGTTTAACATAATCTAAAATACCGTCTAAATCTTTCAAGAGGTTTTCTTTTTCTTTTTGATTTAACTCAATTTTTGCTAAAATAGCCAACTTTTCTATGTCTTTAATTTCCATAATAATATTTTATTTATTTAATAAAGCATTAATTCTTTTTTGAGTTGGTGGGTGGGTAGCGAAAAGATTAGAAACCTTTTGAGCTGAAAATGGATTTGAAATAAAAAGATGAGCTGTTGCTTTATTAGCATATTTCATAGGTCTTGAATTTTGAGAAATTTTCTCTAAAGCACTGGCTAATCCCTCAGGATAACGAGTTAATAAAGCTCCCGAAGCATCAGCCAAAAATTCTCTTTTTCGAGAAATGGCTAATTGAATAAGAACAGCAAAAATGGGCGCTAAAATAGATAAAATAATACCAACTAACATTAAAATTCCCCCACCCCTGTCATCTCTTCTTCCTCCAGAAAAAATCATTGGACGTAAAAACATATCAGCTAAAATAGAAATAAAACCAACTAAAACAACTACCACTGTAGAAAGTAAAATATCTCTATTGCCAATATGAGAAAGCTCGTGGGCAATAACTCCTTCTATTTCATTTTTATTTAAAATTTGCAAAAGACCAGTGGTAACAGCAATAACTGCTTTTTGTTTATTTCTTCCAGTGGCAAAAGCATTAGGGGCTGAGTCTTCAATAATATAAAGTCGGGGCATTGGTAAGCCAGCTGTGATGGAAAGATTTTCAACAATATTCCAAAACTCAATATTCTCTTCTTTTTTTATTTGCTTAGCACGACTCATAGATAAAACAATTTTATCTGAATACCAATAACTAATTATATTCATTCCGATGCTAAATAAAACAAAGAAATATAAAATATTAGGATTGCCGTAATATTGAGAAAAAAAGAAACCCACAGCAATAACAATGACAAAAAACAAAGACATTAAAAGCCAAGTTTTAGAAATATTTTTAGATTGTTGCGTATAAAGTGTTGCCATCTTTTTATTTTATCATAACTGGAATCAAAATACTTTTATTTTTTTCTGGCAACCCAGAAGCATTATCATTATGAATTTGAACAAAACCTTTCCCAGCTGGAATGCCCCCTAAATCAATAACTCCTTCAAAAGAAACAGGCCCACTGGTCATCCAATCAGTTATGGCACTAGCATGACCAGCTTTTAAAAGATTTTTATTTTCATCAAGAATATTAATTAAAATATTTCCTTCAAAAAAATAAGCTCCTTTTACAATACCAGAGATTTTAATTTCTCCTGAAATAACTTCTTGCGGTAAAATAGAAAAAGAAAGCAAGTCTTCTTTATTTCCTAAAACTTCAGGAATTTTTTCTGTTTCGTTTTTATTATTGTTTATAAAGTTTATTTGATTAATTAAACTAATGTTTCTTTCCTGAAAATAGAAGTACAAAGCAATAATAATCACCGCTACTAATATTACTATAGTGATTATTTTTGATTTTTTCATAAAATAATAAATTATTTAATAAATTTAATTCCCTTTGGCCACCAAGTCAGAGAATCATCTCCATTAAAAGCAGGGCTATGAACTCCTTGCGTTGCGACATAAAATCCACCCGATACAGGATCTGTGAAGACTAAACGTAATTGAAAATCTTGCCCACACTTTTTTGCATTATCAATTCCCTCCTGTTCCCAACCACCACCACTTCCAACGTCTCCTGGAAAAGTAATTTCATACATATTATTTTCAAGAAACCTTACACGACAAGGATTATTCTGATATTCTTTCTTTACCAACTGTCTTAAAATTGATTGTTCGAAAGTTTCATTTTGTGTTTTCTTAAAAATTAAAGCGTAATAACTACCAAGCTCACCTGCAGAAACATTTAATCTATTATCAGCTTCTGAAACATTAACCTCATAAGTTTTCTGATCTGGTAGTGTTATTATTTTTGGATAAATAAATTCAATACCAAGTCTTTTTGAGAGATACTTTCTGTCGTCAGATTTTTTTACAGATAAAGATTTAACAACCAATAAAAATTCCTCTTCACTAATTAACTTTGGATTACCAATAAGCACGACATTCTTAACATCTGAATCCGAATTAAAAATTGCATAAAAATATTTTGCAGAGTCTCCATAAATTTTTTCAATCTCAGAGCATGGCTCGCCTTCCCCCACCAACACTGCTGAGTGAAAAAAAATTCCTTCAAGTCCGCTATCTGTTATTATGTCTTTGTTACTTTCAGGATTACAAACTACATTTCCGTTAATATCGTTTTTAACATTTTCTACTAAAATATCCTGCATCGAGCTACCACGACCATAACTTTGGTAATTAAAAGATTTCCCAACAATAGATAATTTGGGGTCATTATTTTCAGTTTCCAAAGAATCTATTTCATAAAGAAATCCCACAGAATCAGCACTAATTTCTGTTTTAAAATCACCCCAAATTTCTGGATAATTAAAAGAAACACCCAGCTG
>CAZIWS010000048.1:0-4907 GCA_964543175.1 uncultured Candidatus Saccharibacteria bacterium | reverse complement strand
GTATGAGCAGCAATAGTTCTTTTACCCAATTTACAACCAGAAGCATGGGGCAAGGAAAATTCTTTTAATAAATGAATTAATGGACCAATAAGCATAATAATTGAACGAGTTTTAATAGCTGATTCTATATTTATTTTATTTAAATTAAATTTAGTTGGGGGATTAATGATTACAGTATTGTTACTTTGCCATTTTATTTTAACTCCAATACTTTCTAGAATTTCAATTACTCGATAAACTTCTTCAATGCGAGCTATTCCATGTAAAGTTGTTTGCCCTTTATTTAAAAGGGAAGCACATAAAAGACCTACAGAACCATTTTTAGAAAAATTAGTAGAAATAGATCCATGTAATTGTTTGCTTCCATTAATTTCAAAATCTATTGATTCATTTAAGCAAACTAATCTATGGTCTAAAATATTACTTATTTTAGATAAAATTTCAGTCGAAAAATTTTGCTCTCCTTTTTCCATCCGAGCTACAGCACTTTGAGAAGTGTTTAAAGCTTGAGCAAAATCAGCTTGAGTAAAATTCTTTTTTTCTCTTAAAATTTTAATAAATTCACCTATTTGTTTTTGTTCTTTATTTTTCATATATAAATATAATATATCATATATGATATATTACAAGCAAGACTGTGGATAAAATATGGAGGGGAGTCCTTGATATGTTAACTTAAATTGATTTATTTATTAATTTTAAGTATTATTGATAAATGCCGTGGTGGTGGAATTGGTAGACACGAACGACTCAAAATCGTTTGAGGGAAACCTCATGAGAGTTCAAGTCTCTCCCGCGGCACATATTTTTTTATTTTTTATTTTTATGCTAAAATAGCTTAATGTCTAATTTATATTCAAACTCAATATTCTGGATTGATACAGATAAAATTAAGCCTAATCCTTATCAACCTCGAAAAGAATTTGACGAAGCCAGACTTCGTGATTTGGCTGATTCTATAAAACAATATGGGGTTCTTCAGCCACTTACTGTTTCTCGTTTAGAAAAAGAAAAAGAGGCAGGAGGATTAATAACTGAATATGAGCTTATTGCTGGCGAAAGAAGGCTCAGAGCAGCTATTTTAGTAGGAGTTGCTCAGGTTCCTGTTATTATTCGAACAGGAGATACTTCAATGATGAAACTAGAATTAGCTATTATTGAAAATATACAAAGAGAAGATTTGAATGTTGTTGACCGAGCTAGAGCTTTTTTTCAATTAGTAAATGAATTTAAATTTACTCATGCTGAGGTGGCAAAAAAAATGGGTAGAAGTAGGGAATATGTTTCTAACACTTTAAGAATTTTATCATTACCAGAAGAAATATTACAAGCTCTTTCTGAGGGCAAAATAACAGAAGGACACACTCGACCTATTTTAATGCTAGTTGATCACCCAGAAGAACAAATAGTTTTATTTAAAGAAATTCTTTATAAAAAAATAACTGTTCGGGAGGCTGAAAAATTAGCTCGGAAAATTGCTTACGATCGAGTAAGAAAAAAAGAATTTATGCCTGATCCAGAATTGATTGAATTAGAAGAAGAATTTAAAGAAAAATTAGGTACACGGGTTCATATTGATAGAAAAGAAAATGGCGGTCAACTTAAAATTGATTTTTTTTCTAATGAGGACTTAAGAACTATTTTAGATTTAATAGGCAAAAACAAAGAAAATAAAGATTATCTTGATATGTTGGAAAATCATATCTTAAAATCAAACATCATTAATAATAATGAAAATAATTTAACCTTAGATGATCAAAAAGAAGAAAATCAAATTATTGACGACAGAACAAAAGATGAAAAAGAAAAAGACGAAAATGAACTTTATGACATTTCTAATTTTAGTGTTTAAGATTTACCAAAACTTTTTAATTTAGCTAATAAGCTATTTTTTTCTAAATAAGCTTTTATGTGCTTTTGAGCAGTATTTGTTTTAACATAATTTAACCATTTACCTGATGGATTAGCATTTTTTTTATTAATTATTTCAACAATATCACCGCTTTTTAATTTAGTATTAATTGGAGATATTTTACCATTAACCCTAGCACCAGCAATATGATTTCCAACATCAGAATGAATTAAATAAGCAAAATCTATAGGACTAGAATCAATAGGCAAATCAACTACATCTCCTTTAGGGGTAAAAATAAAAATACGATGATTAAAAAAATCCATTTTTAATTTTTGAATAAATTTTTTAGGTTGTTCTTCAATATTTTTTAAATTTTCTATCCATTCTATTTTATTTTTATCTAATTTAGCTTTACCATTTTCTTTATAGGTAAAATGAGCGGCAATACCATAGGCTGCTTCAGCGTGCATTTCTTTGGTGCGAATTTGAATTTCAGCAATTGCCCCTGATCCTGTAAAAATAGTGGTATGAATAGATTGATAGCCATTTGGTTTAGGTAATGCAATATAGTCTTTTATTCTACCTGGTAAGGGTGTCCAAATAGAATGAATAATACCCAGTGTGCGGTAGCAATCTTCAATATTCTGAACAACTACCCGTAGGGCTACAATGTCATAAATTTTTTCTATATCCATATTATATCTTTGTAATTTGCGCCAAAGGCTATATTTATGCTTAATTCGATAATTTATTTCTTCAGTTTTAATTTTATTTTTCTTTAAAATTTCTTCTAATTCTATATGTACCTCTGTTAATTGTTTTTTAAATAGTTCTTTTTTCTCTTTTATAATTTCTTCTATTTGTTGATATTCTTTAGGGTAAGCAAAAGGAAAAGCAGCATCTTCTATTTCTCCTTTTAATTTACCCATTCCTAGGCGATCAGCTAGGGGAGCATATACTTCAATGGATTCAATGGCTATTCTTTTTCTTTTATCTTCGCGAACATATTCTAAAGTTTTTAAATTATGAAGACGATCAGCTAATTTAATAATAACAACTCTCAAGTCATTAGACATTGCTATAAAAAATTTTCTTAAACTTTCGACATGACGCTCATGGCCACGATATTTTAACGTGCCTAATTTAGTAACTCCATTTATTAAAAAAACAATATCTTCTCCAAATTCTTTTTTTAATTCTTCTGATGGTATCTTGGTATCTTCTAATACATCATGCAATAAACCAGCTACAATACTTTTTGTATCCATTCCAATTTTTGCCAATGTTTTAGCGGTTTCAAAAACGTGAACAAAATAAGGTTCGCCACTTAATCTTTTTTCTCCTTCATGGGCTTTTAAAGCACAAAGATAAGCTTTTTGTATTAGCTCTTTTTCTTGCTTATTTACACCGCCTTCTATTAGGTCAATAATTATTTGGACATCTGTCATAATTTAATATTATAACATTTTTAAAAAACAAATAGGATAAATATTATTTATTTAATTTATGGGGATTATGATTAGGGCAATTTTTGTCTGAACATCTTTCTGGTATTGTTTTTGTGCCCTCCATCATAAGAGACTGGCAAAGAGAACAAATATTTCCAGTAGGTTTAGCTTTTATAGCATTTTTACATTCAGGATAGTTAGAACAAGAATAAAAAATACCAAAACGTCCTCTTCTTTCCATCATTTCACCTCCATTATTGATTGAAGAAATACATTTAGGACACTTAACTCCCGTCTTCTTCTTTTCTTCAGCTTCTTCGTCTTTTTTAATAAATTTACATTTAGGATATCGAGAACAAGAAATAAAAGATCCTCCGCCATCTCTTCTTTCTTTGATTATTAATTTTCCTCCTCCATTTTTTAATTTTTTTTCACCACATAGAGGACACTTTTCTCCTGTTTCTTTTGGGCCTTGTAATTCTGTTCCCTCTAGAGTTAAGGCGCCGTCACACTCAGGGTATTTAAAACAAGAATAAAATTTACCTGCTCTGGAAAGTTTTATAATCATTTTACCATTACATTTAGGACATTTTATGTTTTCTGGAGCATCTCCTAAATTAGTTGCTTTTTCTAATTTATCTTTTTCTTTAATATCTTTTTGAAAAGGAGTGTAAAAGTCTTTTAAAGTTTTAGCATAGTCTCTCTCTCCTCTAGAAATTTCATCTAATTTATTTTCCATTTCAGCCGTAAAGGTATCTGAGATATATTTAGCAAAATTATTTTCTAAAAAATCTGAAACAACTTCACCCACATCAGTGGGATGAAGAGTTTTATTTTCTTTTTTAACATACTGACGATCTTCTAAGGTTCTCATAATAGATGCGTAAGTAGAAGGACGACCAATGCCTCGAGATTCTAATTCTTTAATTAAACCCGCTTCACTATAACGATTAGGTGGTTCAGTAAATTTTTCTTCACTTTCAATTTGTATTAAATCTAAAATTTCACCTTTTGTTATTTTAGGCAATGGAGTATCTTCACCCCTTGAAGCCTGATCAACCTTTAGCCAGCCATCAAAAATAATTCTAGAACCAGTGATAGTAAAATCAGGAATTTTTTCAGATGAATTTATGTTGGCAATTATTTTTGTTTTTGCTAATTTAGCATCTGACATTTGTGAAGCGACGGTTCTTTGCCAGATTAATTGATATAATTTTTCTTGCTCTAAACTGCCTGCTTTTTTAATATTAAAATGAGTTGGGCGAATTGCTTCATGAGCTTCCTGAGCATTTTTTGATTTAGTTTTATAAATTTTTGCTTGAGCATATTCTTTTCCATATTCCTGATTAATTAAAGTCAGAATTTGATTTTGAGCTTGAGTTGAAAGATTAGTACTATCAGTACGCATATAAGTAATATGACCAGCTTCATATAATTTTTGAGCAATTTGCATTGTTTTAGAAGGGGAATATCCTAAACGTGAACTAGCTGTTTGTTGTAAAGTTGAAGTAGTAAATGGAGCTCGAGCAGAGCGTTTTTGTTCTGTTTCTTTTATTTCTTTTACATACCAAGAGTTTTCTTTTCCAGCTTTTAATATTTTTTGA
>CAZIWS010000047.1:0-4921 GCA_964543175.1 uncultured Candidatus Saccharibacteria bacterium | reverse complement strand
ATTAATTTAGTCTATTTTAGTGCCACTTTAATACAACCATTTTATATTCAACCTTTTAAGTGTCTTTATTTCTTAAAATAATAAAGAAATAATAAAATTATGAGTAAAAATGACTTCAAAAAGCGCCTTAATTTACAAATACTTATATATTGTTAAAAATAAATTGTTTAATTTTTATTTAGTCCAATTAAAATTAAGCAATTATTTAATAACCAAGTATATATGAAAATGTGTTTTATTAGAATAAATTGTAAGTTGTTGAAAATTAGTTAAATAGTAAAAATGAATTAATTTATACATTAAAAACAAAATTAAAGTAAAGTAGTTTTTATAAAAAAAAGACTTATGAAATTAGAAGAATTAGAAAAAATCAAAAAAGAGATGGAAGCCTTAACAAATAGAGTTGATATTATAATTAGAAAAGAATATGAAAAGAAATTAGACAAATATGTTATGGCTTCAGACCTCGCAAGAATATTAAGTGTCCGTAGGGCAACTATTTCTTTATGGGTTAAAAATGGTATAATACAGAGAAGCCAGCAAGAGCAAAAGAACCGCAAACTACAAATATCATTAAAAGAAATTGATGAATTGACACTGGAAGGTGGCAAACTTCAGAAATATAGAAATTTATGGATCAACCATAAAATAAAAAACAATTTAGTATAATGGCAAACTACAAAACAAACAGAAAGCAAATAAGCGTTTTTCTTTCAGAAGAAGCAATAAACGTTTATAAAAAACTACAGAACTCCGGAATTAGAGTAGCAGTTTTAATTGAGAATTTTTTACTTGATTTAGGTAAAGATGAAAAAAATAAAGTTAAAGAAAATGAGTGAAATTATATTAGACCCTTTATTAATTAAAACAATAAGGTGTAAAAAGAACGCCAAATTTTTCAAAGATGGATTTATAGAATTCTTAAAAAATGGTTTATATGAATATTCTAAATATAATCTATTAGGTAAAGATATGTTTAGAGTATGGGAAGTAAACTATTATGGAACAAACAAATTTATTGATTTAAGTTCTGATACATTTGAAGAATTTTTTAAGGTTAGATAAACACACAAAAAACGTGTTAAAAAATAATACAAATAAAATGGTAAAAGAAAAATTAAAAGACCATTATTTTCAGGTAAGTTATAGTTTATTAGAAATTGAACCTATTGAAGATATATTGAACTTATATGGCTCAAAAGGTTTAGGTTTATGGCTAATAATAAGTATGAAATTGTTGAAGAATAATGGACGTAAAAAATACGACTGGAAATATTTTATGAAGGAACCAAATGATAAAGAAGCAATAGAATATATTATTGAAAAATCTGGTTTATGTTATATGAATAATGATGGAACATTTGGGTCTTATGAAATTGATGAACAAATACAGGAACGAATGAAAATCATAAAAATGAAAAGTGAAGCAGGTAAAATAAGCGCAAATAAAAGATACCAGAATAAAAGTAAAGCAAGTGGAACATCTGGAACATCTGGAACATCTGGAAATAAAAGAATAGAACAAAAAATTGAAAAAGATAAAAATTCTTTTTGTAATATATGTGGTTATGACACTGAATATTGTAAATGTGATAATAATACAAATGAAAGTTATGAAGAACAGGAATTTTTTAGTGTTTAACAGATGTTCAACAGATGCTAAACAGGTGTTTAACAAATGTTCATCAACAGATGCTAAACAGGTGTTTAACAAATGTTCAACAGACGGAATACAAGTAAGTAAAGTAAGTAAAGTAAAGAAAGAAAAGATGGTTTTTTTTGTCTTTTGGAGAAGACAAAAAAAACTGGTGTCCGCATGTAAGGATCCATATTGTCCAGCCACCAATCTATTCAACAAAAATGAAATGGCTCACCCATCAACCATTAAACTAAATGAAATGGCTCGCAAAGAACGCGGTAAAAAAAAAATTAAATAAAATGAAAAATTAAAAATTTGGAGCAAGTTGTTGAATTTAATAAAAAAGTTTTTGATTTTAATAGTTGTCAAACAACAATTTAAAGGATCTTTGGGAAATTATTTAAATACGCGAATTTAGGTAAAATATAAAACAAAAACATTAAATAAATAGTTTTTATAATGAAAAAAGTAGGAAAAATATGGAAAAAAGAAAAAGTGGTCGCCCAGTTGGTTCAAAGAATAGACCAGTAAGTAGGATTAAAAAGGACAAAGAATTATTTTTAGAAAAATATTCTTTCTCATTAAATATTTCAAAAGCAATAGAAGGCATTTGTTCCAGAAAAACTATTTATAACTGGATTGAAAATGATAATGAATTTAGTGAGAGGTTTTTTGAAATTAAAGAAAGTGTTATAGACAACGCTGAAAGCCAGCTCCAGAATCTAATTAATAAAGGAAATTTTTGGGCAATAAAATACTATTTATCTTCTCACGGTAAAAATCGTGGCTGGTCTGATGATATTAGTATAAGGGCAGAGCAACCATTAACCATCACGTATTTAGTTCCAGATGAAAAATAATAATAAAAAAAAATGAAAGAATTAACAAAAGAAGCAGAAGAAGAAATGATCGTTCTGCATCTGAAAGAAAATTGAAAGAATTGAAAGAGAAAAGGTAGAAAAGAAAGCAGTGAAATATCTACAAACCATTAAAAAAGGATGGTAAAAAAAAAAATAAAAAATAATGGAAAAATTAACAGAACTCAAAAAGAAAAGAGATGAAATCTCAAAAGAAGTTGAAATTATTAACAATAAATTAGTTGGATCATTAAAACTACAACTGAAAAAAACTCAAGAAGAATTCAGAAATGAATTAAACCTTCTCCAAATGAGAATTAGAACCAATAAAGCATTAAGGTTTATTGATGAAAAGATTTTTTCCGAAAAATTAAGTGTTTATAAGCAGGAAGGATTTGACATTAGAGATAAGTTTAATGACAAATTAAGAAAGATTGAAGAAGAGATAAGTAAAACTATATCCGAAAATTTTATGAAGCCAGAAATGGTTAAAAAAAGGCAATTATTAAGAGATTTAAATGATATTGAATTAAGGATCAAATATGAAGAAGAAACATTAAAAATTGAGAATAGTGATACTTATAAACGTAAATTAGAAAATATAGAAAAAATTAAATATTTAAGAAATAATGTTCATTAGATTTTCAACGAAATCTTTTATAAATTAAGATTAAATATAATCTTAAATCCAGTATGCGTGTATTAGAAGTTTTCATTAACTTCTTCTTAAAATGAAGAAAGCCCAACTTTAAAGTTGGGTTTTTTTATTTTCTTCTAAATATTTTTCTAATTTTTTTCTATCATTAATTCTTTTAATTTCTCTTTTAGTTAAATTCTTATTATTATAATTTTCTAATCCTTCTAATAGTTTAGAAGAAATATCAGCAACATTTTCGGTCTGTGAAATATAAGTATAAATAGTTTTATCAGCCTGAGCAGTGCTTTTTCCAATATCTTTTATTGAATATCCTTTTTCATAAGCGTTGGTTATAAAGGATCTTCTAAAAGTGTGTGATCCTACAAATTCATATTTAGGTTTTTTGATGGCTATTTCTTTATCCACACCACCTCTATATTCTATAACAATATGATCCTTTTTTAATGAAGGGCAGTCTTCAGAGAAGTCTTTTAATATTAATTTTAAGACCCTATTATAACTTGGATTGGTTATAGTCTTAAAACAATAATGGTTGTCCTCCAATATATTTTTTAATACAGGATCTAATTTAATTCTTATATCTTTACTGGTTTTTTTACTTTTAATAGTTAATATATCATTTTCTATATTGTTTAAGTTAAACCTGAATAAATCTGAAAAGCGCCATCCAGTTAAAAGTTGAAAGATAAACATATCTAACTTAACATTTCTATTATATTTCAAAGTTCCACGTTTAGAAATTAAAAAATATAATTCTTCATCAGTTATAATAACAAACTCTTTTCGTTTATTATAAAACTTTTTATTAAGACGCTTCATAAATATATCAGTGATTTTAACTTTCAAGTTTTTATCTGGAATTAAACCCAAATCAACTGACACCAGAATAAAATGTTTAAAATTTCTCAACAAATTTTTAGAATAGTTGTCTATATATCCTTTAGAATTTAAATATTCTATAAAACTATAAAACATATCTTCATCTATAATTTCAAATGATATATTTTTAGTTGTTATAAAATCAAATAAGGTGGTTTTAAATGATTTCCAGTTCCATAATGAACCAGACTTAACGGAAGTTTTTTTATATTCTAAAAACTTATCAAATACATTTTCTATATCAGATTTATTAATCTTTTCAGAATTTTTCATATTATATTTGATATATTCTATTGATGGTTGTTGTCTATTTTTATCATAATATTCAGCACGAAGCAACTCCATCTTCGACATATCTTTATCTATTGATATTTTATTTTTTTCTATATTTCTTTCAGACCATCTAACTTGGGTGTGGTGTCTATATACTCGACCTTTATTTGAATAGTATATATAAGCATTTTCCTGATATTTAACAATTTTAACCGTGCTTTTCATAAAACATTTTATTTTATTGTATATATTAATTTACAACAATTTAATTTTATTTCTTATTTCTTTGATACTTAATTGAATATTAATATATTAATTAGTAAAATGAAGTTTTTAATAAAGAAATAATAAAAAAATTGTAAAATTTAACAACTTTTTAACAATATTTATTAAATTAGGTGAAACTATACTTTATATATAACATTAAAAGTAATAAAGAAATAATAAAGTTTTATAGTTAATTTATGAAAAAAAATGTAAAATGTTAAGATATGAAAAAGTGTAAATATATTGGTTTAGAAGTGTTTAGCGGCGGTAAAAATGTTGTCTGTTTAGTCCCTATTAATTTAGTCTATTTTAGTGCCACTTTAATACAACCATTTTATATTCAACCTT
>CAZIWS010000046.1:0-5129 GCA_964543175.1 uncultured Candidatus Saccharibacteria bacterium | reverse complement strand
TAGCCCTCAAATAAAGCCGCGATAAAAACGTAGCCTCTTCTTTAAATCTTGCAAAGGCACAATCGTGTATAGTTATTATCTTTTTCTTATAAAAGATGGGGGCAGCTACAGAGGGGCAATATAAAAAGTCAACTTTTTCAAAAAATAATCTTAATAATAAACCAGTTTGCTGATACGAAATCAATCTCCACCTATTTATTTTCTTAAATTTTTTAATAACAATTTTTACGTTGGGATAATCAAGGTCAAAAATTTTAACTGAGATCTCATTGGCAAAAATAACAAAATTGATATTTTGATTAGATTGAATTAGATGTTGTAAAATATTTTGGGCATAAACCTCTATTCCCTGAATATCCGTATACTGCATTAGATTAACCCCTATTTTTTTCATAAAAATTAAAGTTAAGCTATTTTTTTGTTAAAACAATCCAATAAGGCGCTGCCACAAAAGAAATTATAAAAAATAAAAGATTCTTCAACCGGGTGCCATTATATTCTCTAGACAAATAAAACCTTGATTCAAAACCATGTTTTAAAAATAGTTTTTTAAGAAAAATTTTAGAAAAATTATTAGCAACATAAACTTTAGATTTTTCACCCTTAAAAAACTTAAGAAAAAAAAGATAAAAAATATTAGAAAACTTACCAACCCTAATTACAATCCTTGCATTATTTTTAGAAACCCGATTAATTTCTGATAAAAATTTATCCAGACTTACACCATTAAAATACCCCAATACCCCTAAACAGGAAATTTTATTAAAAGAACAATTATTAAAGGGCAGCTCTAGAGCGTCTGCAATTTTAAAATCACAATTATCATTTCTTTTTTTAGCGATTTCTATCCTTGATGACAAATAATCTACTCCAAAAACACTTAAACATTTTTTTCTTGCTAAAGAAGCTAAATCTCCATAACCACAGCCAATATCCAAATAAATATCATTTTCATCAAAATCTAGAAAATTAATTGCCTTTAAATAAATTAAATTAGAATTATTATTTTCGTAATTCTCCTCACCTATAATTCTCTCATAATCACTAGAAGAAAAATAATTATTATTATTATTATTATTATTATTTATAAAAGAAAAAGCGTCTTCCCATAAACCCTTATGCCAATAAAAATAATTTTTTTTTCTAAAAAAACTTAAAAACAACGAGAAAATCAATGACGGTGGATTTTTACTCCAAAAAACCCAAGATGCCCTGGTTAAAAATTTAGAAAAATATTTATCAACAAAGCGTCTATGATTTTTGCCGGCTAAATAAAAATAATTATTGGTTCTTTCCACGTCAGTTATACCACCGTCCGTATTGGGAAAATGTTTTAAATAAACGCCTGGATTATAAATAAACTTATAGCCAATTTTAAATAATTTTGCTGAGGCATCGGTATCTTCCCTAAAGCTGGGGTTAAAAAGCTCCTCATCAAATCCACCGGCAGCCTTAATTAAGTCAGTAAAGAAAGACATATTGCAACCAATCATAAAATCACAGAAAGCTTGTTTCTGAGGTATCCATCTTTTTCCTTGATACCTGGCATCACCCCATTTAGTAAAAAAATTTAGATTTTTATTAGATCTAATTATTTTTTCTAAAGGATCGCCGTTTTTATTGCAATTTATGGCGGGACCAGTTACTCCAGCAATTTTTTGCCTATCACAATCCCGATAAACATTAGATAAATTTTTTAACCAATCAATGCTAACTTCGGTATCATCATCTATAAAAGCAATTATTGAGGTATCGGTTCTTTCTAGGGCCCTATTTCTAGAAAAAGTCATTGGAACCCTTTCTTCTATGGAGATGTACTCTATAGGCAAAAAAGAATAATTTGGAATTATCTTTTCTGCTTTATCCTGACCATTATCAACAATGATTATTTTAGTGGGACGAACTGACGAATTAACTATTGAATTAAGACATCTTTTTAAGACTTCTACTCTATTATATGTAACTATCCCAATAGTCACATCAACCACTTTTTTATCCATAAATTTAAGATTCAAAACTTATACTTTTTTTTATCTTATCAATATTAAATTGAGCATACATTTTTGCGAAAGCAGATGTTCTAATTTGTATAAAGACAATAAACGGCAATAAAATTATATTGATTATCTTTCTTCTTCTTAAAGCTAAAAATAAAATGACGCGATATTCGAAAACAAAAATTAATGGACCCAACCCCTCAATTAAAAACATAATAATAATAAACCAAATCCAAAAAAAATTGTCTAGAAATAATGAGATTGGGAAAAATAAAAATACTAAATTTCTAAAAAAAATAAAAAATAAAGAAAGTTTTGATGGCCAAAGGCCCCATCTTTTTTTAAAAATTATTGAATAAACCCCATCCTTCCAAATTCTTTTAATAAAAAAAGATAGTGAATCGGGATCTGCATGTATCATCTTTAAATTATTAGACCAAAAAATTTTAAAGCCATTTTTTTTCATTTTATTGGAAAAGTCAACATCGGTGGCCGACGGCAGAGAGTGATCATAGGCCCCTATTTTATCATAAACGTTGCGTTTAAAAATGACGCAACCAGTACTTTTCTTTTTATTGATATTCTTCGTGATAAAGGATGCCTTTCTTTTTAATCTAAAATAATCTGCAATTATTCCCTGTCTGTTTTCATTTACATATATTTCTCCTAAGGAAATTCCATCTAAATCTTGATTTAATTCAAAAATTTTAACCGCTTTTTCTATAAAGCTCACAGGATAAATTGCATCGGCGTCAGTTTGAATTATAATCTCTCCGGTAGACAGCTTCACACCTTCGGACCTTGCTTTAGCCTCACCAAGTGATTCGGTAAAGGAGTATAATTTAACATTGCTTATTTTTTTTACTATTTTTCTAGTATTATCAACGGAGTTGTCATCAATAACTATAATTTCAATATTTTTATAGGTCTGATTTAAAAAACTTTGAATGCAACCAAAAATCCACATTTCTTCATTGTGGGCAGGAATAATAATACTAACTTTTTTTGCTAATTCCATGATTATTATTTTTTATATTCTAAAATTAATCTTCTACTATACAACAAAAAAGTATAGAGTATTAATAATGGCATTATATAAAAGAATAAATAAATTTGTCCACTTAGCAGAATCAATATAAACAATAATTCATGTCTAACTCGATTATAAGAGAATATTCCTTTAATAGCCTTAGTAAATTTACCATTATTAGAGCTGCGGTAAGTTGATGGAGCTAAATTTAAATATAGTGAAGAACTTAAATGATTATAATAAAAAACAAAAGGCGCTATAACAGTTAAAGAAATTAAAATACTATTATTAAAGCCACTATAAGCTATCAAGGCAATCACCATTAAGGTGTCACTAATTAAATCTAAAAATCCTTCAAAATATTGCCCTAAAGGACCAGCCAAACCACTCAAACGGGCCAAATCCCCGTCTACTTTATCAAATAAAAATGATAAATAAACCATCGAAGCGGCGAAAATTAAATGATACTTAAAATCAAAAATGACTAAAAAGCAAGCAAAGATCATTAAAAATAGCCCGACTAAGGAAATAATATTGGGGTGTACTTTAAATTTTAAAAAAAATTTAGCTAGCGGCCTTGAAATCGGCTTAAAAAATAACTTTTCCAGAAAGGGAGTATAAATATTATTTCCAAATTCTTTAGTAAATAACATAAAATTATTTTAATTTAATTAATCACTAAACCAAAAAGGATGAAAAGGAATTTGATTCATGTTCCTAGCTCTTAATGCTCTAAAAAAATTATAAAAACCCCTTAAATTAAAATCTAAACTAGTAATTTTGTTAAAAAATAAAAACGGGGCTGAAATTTTATAGGGAAAAACAAAATCCTCAGAACCCATACAAACAGTCATCCAGTATAAGAACAAATTATGCCAACGATATTTTTTTACCTGAAAAAATATAATATGCCAATTTATTTTATTTTCATTAATTATCTTTTTAATTTTAATTATATCGCCAAGGGTTATCACTGTCATTTCGGAAATTGAATGAGAAACTATAGACAAAATATCTGCTTCATTTTTATTAGTAAAAAACAATAAATCGTCAAAATATTTTCTGGAACAAAAAGAATAACCTTTGTGTAAATCGATTGGTAAAAAATCATTATTATCCGATAAAAAATCAGATTTTACCTTGCTTAAATTATCTAATTTTCCATGAAACTGCTTTTCTAATAGATGTCTGGCCTTGTCATAAGACTTCTGATCAATAAAAATTAAATCAATATCTTGAGAAATTTCAACATCTGATTCTTTTATTCTACTCCAGCTGTTTTTATTAATTTCAATAAAAATATCATCTATCTTCTTAATTGTATTTTGTTTCTTTAATAAAATGTTTTCCCCAGCGGTTTTAATTTTAAATAATTTTTCAGAAAAATTTCCACCGACTTCATTTAATAATGAATCGTCTATGATATGCCACAAAAAACGATTGTTCCGGGCATAATTAAAAAAATCTTCA
The DNA here is from genome assembly GCA_964543175.1 of uncultured Candidatus Saccharibacteria bacterium. Lineage (GTDB taxonomy): Bacteria > Patescibacteriota > Minisyncoccia > Phycocordibacterales > UBA9973 > UBA9973. Next base: position 632 of record CAZIWS010000046.1, on the reverse strand, counting down.
AAATTCCAAATTATTATTTTTTTAATTATACTTTTTTCAATCAGAGAACTTTCGGGAAATAAAAAATAGTTAAAAAAACGAAACTTTAAAAAATAAACTCCACTTCTTAGGCTATCGATTATTAAGCTACTTAAAATAACAAACGTGCCATCAATACCGTCATTAGAAGAAATTTTAATGATTGAGTTATCTTTAAAATTTTTTATTACCGAATTATAAAAGCTATGTTGTTCTGATACCGACTCTAAATTTGACTCTTTTTTACGATTATGCGATTCTTCTGGAGATATTTCAAAATAAAATCTAATATTTGGCTTCGGCAATAGTTTATAAAAAATACGACTTAAAAGGGTAACTCGCCCCAAGCTTATATCCAATTCAACAAAAAAATCAACAAATCCCCTATCAATAAAAACAATATCTGAATAAAAAGACTTGGGAAATATATAAAAAAAATAAATACGCCAAAAATCAAAAAAATAAAAAAAATGGCGAATAATGTACTTGATTGTAATTTTTTTAAATCCCTGCCTCTTATCTTCTACTTTATTGTTATTATTATTTTTATTTAAAAAATTAGCTAACTTAGGCCACAGAAACTTATCTCTTAAAACAACCACGCTCAAGCTAAA
>CAZIWS010000045.1:0-5200 GCA_964543175.1 uncultured Candidatus Saccharibacteria bacterium | reverse complement strand
AGTTACTGATGGAGCAGCTGTTGTTGTTTTATCTTCAAAAAAATATTTACAAGGCTATAAGAAAAAAATGGGATTGGTCAATAAAAATTTCTCTGAAATCACAGGTTGGGGAAATCGGGTTGCTCCAGTTCAGTTTTCAGAAAAAATAAATGAATCAAAAAATCAACCTTTTGTATTACCTTGGACCAGACAAGCTGTTTTAGATGCCTTAAAAAGAGCCAATCTTAAAGAAAAAGATATAGATGTATATGAAACCCATGATTGCTTTACATCTAGCGAATACGCCGCCATATCAGCTTTTGGACTAACTAAACCAGGAGAAGAATACAAAGCAATAGAGTCTGGATTAATTAATTTTGAAGGTGATAAACCAATAAATCCTAGTGGTGGATTAATAGGATGTGGACATCCAGTTGGAGCAAGTGGGGTTAGAATGTTATTAGATCTGCATAAACAAATTACAAATACGGCAGATAATTATCAAATTAAAAAGGCTATTAATGGAATGATGTTAAATATCGGTGGGTCTGCAACTACAAACTTTGTATTTATTGTTAGTAAAATAAATGAATTTTAAAAGATTAAAAACGTTAATCAAAAAAAATTACCTCTATTTTTTTATATTTGTATTCTTTTTATACATAAACTTCTTGTCTCCACTAATAGGTGATGATTGGGAAATAAGAAACTGGTTCCCTTTGAATGCTAACGGTGACATTATTTTGGCCATTCGTGGTATTTATGACAATTGGCTCACCTTCAATGGCCGTGGGTTATCAAATTTTTTAATGTTCTTTTTTTGTTATTATAAAATTCTTTGGAACTTTACATCAGCTTTAGTATTTTGTCTCATTGTTTATATCTTTAGTCATATTTTAGGATATAAAACAAAAAAAATTTCTATAAAAAATAATAAAAAAAATATTGATGGAGTCAGTTTTATTATCCCCACTTGGAACAAAAAAAAATTAGTTATAAATTGCATTAAACTTCTTGATTTATACCTATCTCAAGAAAAACCTAATATTAAAAAAGAAATTATTGTCATCGAAAATGGTTCTATCGATGGTAGTTTCAAAGCTTTATCAAATCTAAAAACTAAAATACCATTAGTCATATTAAAAAAAGAAACCAATATCGGTTTTGCTAGGGCTATTAATCTTGGGTTAAAACATTCCCAATATAATTATGTCTATCTGATTAATAATGACATGGAAGTACAAAAAAACTTTTTTAATTCTATTATTGATACGGCTCAAAATCTACTAAACCAAAAAAGAGATTTTTTTGGCATTTCCTCTCAAATTTTTTTCTTCGACCCCAACAAAAGAAGAGAAGAATCAGGGAAAACATATTCTTTGCCAAATACTGGGTTTATTTCTATTGCCCACCATATTCAGAAAGAAGCTTTAAAAGAACTTTCTTTAACTTTATATCCTGGAGGTGGATCATCTTTAATCAATAAACATTATTTTGGAGAAATAGGTGGCTACGATTACAAATCGTACACCCCACTTTATTGTGAAGATCTTGACGCTGGTTTTATTACTTGGAAACTAGGATTACCTTCTTATTTTGATCCCAATTCAAAAGTCATTCACCACCATCGCTCTAGTTCTGTTAATTTAATTCAAGATCCTAGTTATTTCATGTATAAAAATTGGTTAGTTTTAATTTTGAAAAATTTTGACTCATGCCAAAATATTTTAAGTCATCTTTTTATATATCCCTTTAAAATTATTTTCTCTAATTCACATGCAAAATATACTACAGAAGCCATCAAAAATTTAAAAAATATTTTTATATCAAAAATAAAATTATATAAATATACAATCATCAACTCAGATAAAATTTTGATAAACTTTCCTAAATTTAAAAATAGCCGAAAATGAAAAAAAGAACATTACTTTTAATTACTGCCATTTGCCCTTTCCCTCAAGACAGTGGGGGAGCCACTAGAATCAAAAATACTATAAAAGAACTTTCAAAAAAATTTAAAATATATTTAATCTCTTTCAAAAATCCAAATTATCAATTTAATAACCAAGAAAAAAATCAACTCCAAAAATGGTGTAAAAAAAGTATTTTTATTCCATTAAGCGAACAAAAAACTCTAGGATCATTTTTTAATGTCGGCCAGCCTTATTGGTTTTCAAATTGGTATTCACCTGAATTAATAGCCATAACCAAATCCATTCTCAAACAGGAAAAAATAGATCTAATTCAAGTTGAATTCTCTCAACTTTTATATTTAATCGACTATCTAATCAAAAAAAACCAAAAAAAATGCGTTTTTACCTCTCATGATATTTCCACTATTTCTTTTTTTAGACGACTTTCAGAAGTCAAAAATCTCAAATATAAAATAATTCATTTTTTAAGATTTATTGAAATATATCTATATGAAAAAAAATATCTACCTAAATACAAAGTAATCAATGCTGTATCAAAAAATGACTCTATTTTACTTAAAAAATATTTTAAACCTCAAAAAGTAATTACTATCCCAAATGGTATAGAAAAAATAGAATTTTTAAAACCAATTAAAAAACAAAATAATAGCATCGTATTAGGATATATTGGCTCCTTCTCACACCCTCCAAACAAAACCGCTTTTATTTATTTTGTCAAAAAAATTGCTCCAGAATTAGAAAAAGAAAAAATTAATTATAAATATATTCTTGCTGGGAAAAATGATAATAATGAAGTAGATAAAATTCTTTCAAAAATTTCTCCAGCCATCAAAAGCAAAATAAAAAATATTGGTTTTGTTGATAGTCCAAAAGATTTTTTTAATCAAATTGACATTTTAATTACTCCTATATTTGCTGGCTCTGGTAGCCGAATTAAAATACTAGAAGCACTCGGATATGGTAAAAAGATTATCAGCTCTCCAGTGGGCGCTGAGGGTATAAATATAACCACAAATTTAATTTCAATATGCCATTCTCCCAAAGAATATACAGACAAAATAAAAAACTGCACATTAAATAATAATGTGCTAAAAACAGAAAAAGAAAAAATTTCAAAATTAACTTGGGAATATATTTATAAAAAATATTTAGATTAAAAATGAAAAAAAGAATCGATTGGATAGATATTTATAAAGGACTCGCTATTATTTCTGTCGTATTAGGACACAGTAACTCACCAATAGTTCCTTTCGTATATTTATTTCACATGTCCGCGTTTATTTTTATTTCTGGATTTACTTTTAATTTTAAAAAATACAATAATATTCAAGATTTAGTTTATGAAAAATTTAAAAGATTGATTATCCCTTATTTTTCTTTTGCATTCTTTTTTTCACTCCTTCAAATATTATTAAATTTTTTAAATTTAAGTAATATTTTTTTTACTAATATTTCAAAAGAAACATCAAATCCATTTTGGTTGTTCAACTCAATAACTTCAATAAATTACACCAATCCTCTTTCAGGAGCTACTTGGTTTTTGATAATGCTTTTTGAAACAATAATATTTTCATATATAATATTCAAAATACAAAATAAGCTTAATTTTAAAGATGGTTTATTAATTAAAATATTACTTTTACTTTTTATACTTAGTTGTACATTTTTATATCCCCGATGGCCCGGAACTCATGTAAATTATTTTCTAGACTTAAATTTCGTTTCTATTTTCTTTTTTATATTTGGATATCTTTTTAATAAACATCAAATATTTTCCACATATAATGAGCTTTCCAGACAGAAATTTTGGTTCTTGGTATATAACCCTACTATCGTCATTTAGCGGAATAGTCTTTTTATATTTTCTGTCAAAAATCCTAGAAAAACTTAATCTCATCAAAAAACTTTTTATATATATTGGACAAAGAACTCTCCCTATTATCTGTCTTCATTTTTTAGGCTTTAAAGTTTCATTTTTTATTTTATTGAGCCTTGGTTTATATAACTTAGAGAATATTAAATTATTAATACCAATTCCCAACAAAATCATTTGGATTCCAATAGTATTAGTATCCATTGGTTTTAGTCTTTTAATAGATAAAATATTAAGAACTAATAAAATAACTAAAACCCTTTTCTTAGGAGAATAGAATACTAATTATTGACTTTATCCTCAACAACCAGACTATTTACATCAATATTTTTACCAACTAAACAAGTTTTTTTCAAATCATTTGTTAATAAATAGTTATATCGATCTATGTTAAAAATAAAATAATCATCGGTTTTAGATTGTTTCCCAAAATTAGTTTCCACCAATACTGGTTTAGTGCTATTTACCTTACCAAAAATATTATATTCATCATATTTTGAAAAAACATATAAACAAACATTATCAACCAAAACTTCTCCTGTTTCACTAATTCCAGAAACCTTACCAAATATTAAATATTGTTCCAAATCTTTTGTTTTTTGTCTATAAAGCAAGACGTATTCATCTGGATTAAAACTATCAGCGTTCAATGTTTCTTTAACCAAAATTTTTTTATTTAAATTCGTGCTTAAATAATCTGTCCAATAACTTCCTCCAGTCGCCACACTTCCAATTACAGATGACAAATTAGGTGCATATAAATCAACATTATATTGCAAATTAGTTATATCTTTATCCTTCAAAAACCTATCAACAATTTCCCATTTATACCTTGCCAAATTTTGAAATTTACAAATATAAAAATTTGAATAATCAGTAGTTAAACTTATCAATGAACACAAAACACAAAAACATATCAAAACAATTCTATCAAATATTTTATTCTTTAAAAAACTTCTAAAGAAAAGAAAAGAAAATAAAAAAAGTAAAATAAATGACAAATAAGACAAATAAGAAATAGGCATACCTATTTGATTAAATTTAATTACTGAATCTTGATATTGCTGAGTAATAGACAATAATAGTGGCGGTAACAAAAAGTAAGTCAAAGAAATAATTAAAAGTAAAAACACTGAAAACTTTTTATAAAATTTTTTATTTTTTAAAATAGAAAAACAACCAATAAAAACTAAAATTGACCTAATCAACCATTGAACTTGCAATTCTTTAAATATACTCCAAAAACCATAAAACCCATATAAAGAATTATTATAGATATCTAAAAGATATCTATATTTAGGATGTATAAATAAATAACCAGGGATAGAAGAAAAACTAAATTGTTTTATTACCTTTAGGGCTGCAATAATATCTAAATCTTTTTGAGGTACAACACCAAGATAATGACTGCCAA
>CAZIWS010000044.1:1047-5646 GCA_964543175.1 uncultured Candidatus Saccharibacteria bacterium | reverse complement strand
GTGTTAATTAATGAAATTCAGAAACAAAACAAAAAAATTAAGCAACAAAATGAAAAAATAGAAAATATTCTTCAGAGATTAGAAAAATTAGAGGGTTAACATGAAAAAATTTTAATTTATTTTTAATTTCTTGTTAACAAGAGGTAAAATTTCTATAGGTAGAGTTTTAGTATTCTCTATATATCCATGGAGTAACTAACATCACGTACAAATTTGCCGTCTAAGTCAAGTATTCTCTATATATCCATGGAGTAACTAGCAATATATTGTTATTTAACGTTATCTAAATACAATATATTGTATGGTTATAATATGAAGAAATCACGCAGATTTCTTCTTTACCACTTCAACAAGACTACTTGAACCCGCAAGCAATTCAAGGTTTACATTCTTTCCATGGTCGTTAATTCCCGCCGAATCTGCGGTACTCGTATCATTTAACATTCTTAAACCTTCATTTCTTATATTAATCGCAGCGTTAAAATCTCTATCAATTTCTAAACCGCATTTTTCACAAATGTAAGTTCGTTCAGATAGTTTTAATTCTTCTTTTTTATTGCCGCAATTACTACAAGTTTTAGAAGAAGGGAAATATCTATTAATTTCAACAACTCTACCTCCATACCACTTTGTTTTATATTCTAACATAGATTTTATTTCTGAAAATGAACAATCAGAAATTGAACCAGCAAGATTATGATTTTTAACCATTCCCTTGACATTTAGATTTTCAACAAAAAACACAGTTGGTTTGGTTTTCACCAATTGTGAAGTAATATTATGTAAGTAAAATTGTTTTCTATTTTTAATTTTTTTATGAAACTTATTTAATTTTGCTTGCGCCTTAATTCTATTTTTTGAAGGATATTTTTTTATTTTCTTGTTATTGTCAAGTATAGGAAGAATTTCAGTCATTTCTTCATCTTTGTAAAATCTTTTACGTGAGAGTCTTCTTTGAAGTCTTGCTTGTTTTTTCTCTTCTGATTTTAGAAACTTCTTATTATGGAAAACTTGACCATCTGAACAAGTAATTAATTCTTTAATTCCTACGTCTATTCCTATATAGTTATTTATAGGTTCTTTATTTTCTTGGACTTGTTGTGTTGTAGATATAGAAATGAAATATTTATTACCGTCTTTTGATATTTTTGAATAATTATATTTAACAGTTTCGGATTGTTTTGGAATAAAATTATTTCTTGACAGTTTAATATATCCTATTTTAGGAACTTTAACTGTTGATGAAGTAACGTAAGGTTTATCAGAATAAAAACTCTGTTTTGCAAACTTTTTAGATTTGAATCTTGGGAATCCTGGTGTCTCGTGTTTCTTTATTCTACGAAAGAAGTTTTTAAAAGCTATATCAGTTTCGTTTATAGCACTTGTTACAATATTATGTCCAACTTCTAAAACAAAAGGAAATTGTTCTTTTTTAATTGAATTAAAATAATTTCTAACTGAATAGAATCTTAAATCTCTTTTTTCTTCTTTTGGTAATTCTTTATCTTCTTCATAGCAAGTCTTATTGTAATTTAATGCCCAGTTGTAGGAAAAACGTGAAATACCAAACGCTTTGTTGAAATACTCTATTTGAGTTTTTGTTGGATAAATTTCTACTTTATATGATTTTTGAATTTCCATAATTTATTATATCACAAGTTTTTTAAAATTTGCCAAAATATTTCCACAATTTAATTGTTTTCATTATTATTACTTCCTTGTTAATTGTTCGCGTGCATAGATGTAATTCATTTCTTTTAAATCATATTCATTAACTTTTTTAGGTGACCGTTTATGGTAACCCCTAAAATCGTTAAACTCATAACCTCCAACAATTTCATCAGATTCAACATCTAAAATATAAACAGACCCCTTGAAACTATTGAATTCAGAAATCAAAAACTTACAACTTTTTATTGCGCGTAATTGAACTTGTCTTAATGTCCCAGTAAATTCAACAGTTTTTAATTCAGAAACTGAGCATGACCCAAAAATTTTGTAAGTTCTAAGTGTTTTTGATGTTTTTGAATTTGACATTTTTTAATCCTTTTTTTAAGTTAAAATTGTTGTTGTTAATTAATTATATACACTTCTGATGAATTCTTTATAAAACTTTTTTAATTTTTTATACATTTTTAATTAAATTTAATAACTATATCGAGTATTTTTTCAAAACTGCCAAACTATTTTGTTGTTTTTATACTTTTTTTAGTGAATGTTTAAGATTATGCTTGAAAATCTTTTCTAGCACAGCCTGTTTTGCGATTAGAATTTCTTCGTCGTTCCAGTCACTTAATTCATCTTGAGTTGAAAATTCTCCAAACAGTTCCCTACTTAACATATTTGCGAAAATGACACACTCTAACAACGAATTGCTTGAGAACCATCCGTATGATTTACCCATTTTCATTATTTTAACTTGCCAGCGATTCTGTATTTTGTAAACATTCTTGTATTTACAATTTTTTTTATTCAAATTAGTTCCTCTATTAGCACCATTTGTTGAGTGGTTACAAACGCGTAAATTTTCAAAACGGTTGTCAAGACTATTTCCATTAATGTGATCAACATCAAATTCGTTCACATTGTAACCATGCAATTTCATGACAAAGCGATGAAGAAAAATCGCTCCCTGAACTCCAGTAATTCTCTTGTTACAGAACCGCGCATAAGTTGTAAGATGAACACGTTCTTTTGTTTTGTCTCTGTTGTCAAATAGCTTCATCTCATAAATTTTCTGGTCTTTGAGTAGGTCATAAACATCGTCGTCAAGTAATGTTTCATAGTTTGACATTGTTTTTGAATCTTGATAGAGTTTCAGGCTTTGCATACTTGGGATCCTTTGAAAAATCTAAGTTTATTAAGTTATTTTTATATTTATATATGTTTTAATAAACTCTTTATAAAACTTTTTTAATTTTTTATACAAATTTTATTAAATATAACACAAGAAACTATAAAACTACCATTAATAATCTTTTCCATTTGGGTAAATATTATGATAATCTGGTAAAAAAGTTTTTGTATATTCACGTAAAGGATGACCTTTTTTAAAACCAAAAAACGAAAAAAGTTCATCATCAGTCAAAGACTTAGTCCAATCAAGCCAAGGAATTAATGTCAATTCTGAATCACCAAGACCAAAATTACACTTTATTAATGACAAGCATAATCTTGCAAAATCTGTTTGTAAATATTTTAAGAAATTTTCTTGTTCAACTTCAGAATTAAATTTAAAAACATTAATATTATCTTTAAAACGTATTCCTTTATTTTTTTCTACATCTTTTTGTAAAAATGTAAAAAAACTTTCTTGTAAAAATTTTTTGTTAAAACTATCAATATTCCCTCTTAATTTTGATAACTGGACATAAAAAAAATTATCATAAATTTCTTCTTCTTTTTTAGTAACATTCATAAACAAATTATTATTTTTACTAAATTTTATTATTTTTTTAAAAAAATCTTCAATTATTTCATAATTTATTTCATGAACTGATATATCTAAAATATTACAAAATTTTGAAGAATTATTGTTAAAAAAAACTTCTACTTTATCAAAATAACTATTAAAATCAAATTCAGAAATTATGCACTTGTTTGTCAAAAAAATATTAAATACTATATTTCCGTTAAAGAAATAAACTTTCTTTAAATTATTTCTTACTTTAATTTCATTAAATAATTTTAAACCTTTTCCAATTTTATTTTTTTGAGAAATTAACCAAGTACTTGGATGTACACAAATTAATTTTTTAAGATAATTAGCTTCTACAAGAGCTTTTATAATCTTTAAATCTTTATTATCTGTATAAGGAGGATTACTAAAAGTTACATCTGGAGCTTCTTTAAATTTTTTCATTAATAATATCTCCTGTTTTGTCTTCCCAAATTTTCCCATTAAATACCCAAATACCTTTTTCAGCATCATCTGGAAGCTTAGAACGCTCTCTGGCGTCACCAACTAATAATCTAATAGTATTACCAAAGATATATAATAGCTTGATAGATGATTCTAATTGAAATTCTGAAAAGAGATGAGTTTCTCCTAAAAATTTATCTATTTCAAAACTTTCACCTAATAATGAATATTTTTTTCTTAGCATTCTAATTGTAAATTGTCCAAGTCCTGCACAAAGATCCTCAGTAGTTAGGTCTTGATTTTTCCACTCGTCATCACTTACCCAGTTTAACATGTAATCAACCAGCCAGAGAGGAGTAAATACTTCACCATGCTTGTCAGATTTCTCTTTATCAGTTTTAACTTGATAATTTTTATACTCATGAGCATTTTCAAAATCAACATCATCTATTAGAGGAAGTTTAGTTAAGTCAACATCTAATTTTGTGACTTCTTTAAACCGTTTCTCTATTTCTTCTATTCTTCTTAAAACTTTAGTATTTTTTCTATTAATCATGTTAATAATCCTTTCCTAGTTTATAAAAGTCATCAATAAATATTTTTCACATTCACACAGTCTATAGCGGGCTAATTGCATATTTAAATAAATTTGTATACAGTATTCCCACAATTTGTAGTATTCATAATGAAATTCGTAGTATAATTCCAATTAAATCATGTAATAAAGTACTGGCAGT
>CAZIWS010000044.1:0-1037 GCA_964543175.1 uncultured Candidatus Saccharibacteria bacterium | reverse complement strand
GTTTATAAAAGTCATCAATAAATATTTTACAATACTCTCTTAAAGTGTGTCCTTTTTCAAAGCCAAAAAAAGTGAATAATTTATCATCATTCCAAGACTTAGTCCAGTCAAGCCAAGGAACAAGATTCAATTCTCCAGTAGTCAACCTTCTAGAAGTTTTTAATAATGCTATACAGAATCTACAAAAATCAGTCTTTGCGAAATTTACAAAATTTTCTTTTTCCTTCAGTGTTCTAAAAACAAAAACAATTTCGCCGGAATCACACTTATAATTATAAGTTTTCATTTCATTTGAGTTTCTATTTATTTTCATTTGACATAAGTGATAATATCTTTTGGGATGTGCAACCATTACTGTAAATTGCGCGTAAAAATGATCTTTGAATCTTAAAGCATTTTCCCTATAAGTTCTGTGTTGTTCAATACTTCCATTAATTTTAACATGATCTAATAATTTTTGAATTAGTTGATTGACTAGACTAAAATTAGACCCAAAAATTGAAATTTCACTTAAATTACTTATAATTACTTCTTTTTCATTTTTAAATTTAGTTATGACTTCTTGTGAATTTTTTTCGAAATTAAAATAACTTATGACACAATCATTTCCAAGAACTACATGAAAAACTAATTCTGGATTAAAAATTTCTACTTTTTCTATATGATTTTTTGTTAAATTTTTAAAGTCTTTTGTTAATTTTGAACTTGAAAACCCAAGTCTACTTTTCATCTCAACCAACCAACCACTTGGATGCACACAAATCAACTTTTTCAGACAATTAGCTTCTGCAAGAGATTTTATAATTCTTAAATCTTTGTTTTTGTAAGGAGGGTTTGAAAAAGTTATGTCTATTGATTCTTTAAATTTTTTCATAAAATTCCTTTTTAATTAATAAACTTGATTAAAGGTTTATAAAATTTTTTAATTAATTTTTTTATCATGTTTCATTTTTTCTTCTTTATCTTCTTTTCAGTTTTTACATTAAGTATTTTAAGGGTTATCTATCATCTTATAAACTTTATCCATAGTTACATAT
>CAZIWS010000043.1:0-5738 GCA_964543175.1 uncultured Candidatus Saccharibacteria bacterium | reverse complement strand
ATGCAAAATACCTTCTCAAAGAAGGTACTGTGCAAGAAAAGAGAGAATTGCTAGAACAATTGAGAAATAGGATTGTATTGGATGATAAGAAAATAAATTTAATATAAATTAAATTTTTAAATTTGGATAATTTTTAAGATCAACATATACACCACCAGGACCTTCGTTTTTAAAACTCCAAAATTCTCCACTCCACACGATATCTTCTTTTATGTATTTTTTATTATTCTGAAAATAAATAACTTGGAGATCGCCAAAACATGAGTGTTTTTTATCTTCTTCGTTATAAATATAAACAACCTGTGCTTTTGGGGCGTTATAGTTATTACCAATTTTTACTATGTCATTAATTTTTATTTCTGGCATTTTCATACTTAAATATTAACACCCAAAACACCAAAAAACTAGGCTCTGTGTCTAGAACCAAAATTCTTAAAATTATAAGCGTGTCGGACTAAAATCCGACCGCTGACTCTTGGGTACTTCCCGCGATTCGAACCGTCTCGGTCATGAACCATTATTCTAATAATATCTTTATTTTATCTATTAACACTTGCCTAGATTCCCCTGAAAATTGATGGTTACCATCAATATCCATAATTTTAATCCTATTGTCTAATCCTTCAATATTTGAGTGACCAAGAATTTCATCTTGCTTCGCATTTATTATAATTAAATCTGTTTTATAAGATAATTCATTATATAAAGGAATTGGGTCTGATTGTTTTCTTTCTACCCAGAATTCAGAAGGAACTAATGTAACAGTTCCATCATTACGAGCTAGTTTTGAAATACCAGATAAATTTATTTCTGTACCAGGACGTTCTTTAAACATATTAATTGTATGTTCAATGTCTTTATCTAAAGAAGGTACAACAAAGATAGTTTTACGAATTCCATTTGGTTTTGCAATACCTATAACTAGACATCCTTGTGAATGACCAATAACATCTATTATCGCACCTGGATTATCGATACGCGCTTTTTCAATTACATCATTTAACATTCTTGCTTGTTCAGACAATAAACGAACCGTTAAAATATTTTCAGTTTCATCTACCCCATTATAATCAAAAAGTATAGATTCTGTTTTAGAAAATCCATCTGCGATATCAGTTAAAAGACCACGATCATCTTTTCGAGTTCCAAATCCATGAGAGAATATTATAATGTGTTTAATAGATTCATTCATTCTTTCGTGAATACCTTTTAGGAAATCATCTGGATTTTCTTTTAATTCTTTTTTTAGTTCTTCTTCAGAAAACCATTTAATTTCAGCAACTTCATCTTCTTGAATTTTAAAATCACTAAAACCTGCAGGTAGGGTTAATAAAAAATCTTGAACGAAATAATTCCATTTAGTATTTCTACGTTTCTTAATTCCAAAAATAGGTTTAATGTTTTTTAATCCTATTTCTTCTTCTGCCTCTTTTATTATATTTTGTTCATAAGTTTCTCCTTCTTCTACAGTTCCAGCAACTGCAGGACCCCATTTACCAGGATCATGACTTTTATTAAAAGCACGACGAGCAAGTAGAATATTACCATTAGTATCAGTTATCCAAAGAGAAGAAACACGATAAATAGCATTTAGATCACGATTATCTCTTTCTCTATATTCTATTATGTCATCATTCTCATCAACTATTGGAATTCTCATTTTTTTATTATAGCTTCTCTAATTAAAATTACCTAACCCTCTCAAGACGCCTAGTAATCCCGACCTCTAGAGATTAGAACTTTTTAATTTTTAACTTTTACATTGATATTCAACGATATTATCTAGAAAATAACCCTTCAGGGTCTAGAACCAGTTTTTTAGCGAATTCTAAAAAACCTATACCATATCGATCTATTTTTTAGTCGCTGACTTTTGGGTGGCCAAAGGGAATCGAACCCTTATTTTTGCTTCCACAAAGCAAAGTCCTAACCGTTGAACGATGGCCACCATTTATTTAAGATTCTTGTGTTTAACAAGAAATCTCTGCTTTTCTACTTTATCATAATGAACCAACAAATGGCAATTATGACAAAGCCATGTTAAGTTTTCTAAAACATTATTTTTATGGTTTTCGTCAATATGATGAGTTGCTAAAACTCTTACATCTTTCTCTCCACAAAAATTACAAATCTGTAAAATTTTGTGTCTTTTTAATATGCTTTGATAAGATTTATTTCCATGCTTAAAATTAGAGTGCTTTTGGCCAATAAATTGAGTATTTCTCCATTTAGTTTGACAAGATTTGTTACAAAAAAATTTTTTACTTTTTGAATGATTCATCTGAGAAATGGTTTTTAATAATTCTTTATTACAAATAAAACAAAAAGTTTTTTGCCTAACACGAGTTCCTTTACTTTTACAATTTATGGAACAATATATTCCCCATCCTTTTTTTACATGAGAAGGCCTTGAATTAAATTTGGTTTTACAAATTTTACAAAAAGAAATCATAATCTTTTGAATAGTTATGAACTAAAAAATGGCAATTCCGACAAAGCCATGTTAAATTTTTTATATTATTATTTTTTCTATTCTTATCAATATGGTGAACACAAAGAATTCTAACATCATTTTTATTACATAAAAAACACTTTTTTTCATTTTTTGTCCTTTTTAAAATATTTTTATATGAAGACATTCCTCCTTTCCAATTTGGATGATTATTGGATCTTTGTTGTTTACCTATCCATTTATTGCTACAAATAGTACTACAAAAATATTTTTTACTTTTAGAATTTTTTAAATCTTTTAATGATTTATAAATAATTTTTTTACAAATAAAACATTGTAAAGATTTCCCGTTCCTTCTCGCTTTAGACGAGCAATCTCCTGAGCAATAGTGTTTTTTACTCAATCTTAATTGAGATTTTTTTCTTTTGTGTTTTTTACCACAAAAATTACATAGCACTTCATCCATGTTTATATAATAAATAAACTAAATCAAAATGTAAATACTTAATTCTGTGGTTTACTTATAATCAGGACTTTCTTCATTTATACCAAATTTATGGTTAGAAAGTCTAGCTAAAGCATAAAGTAAACTAGAAAGACGATTTAAATAAGCTAAAGTATCTGAAGCAATAAATACTTTTCTTTTAGAATTAATTAAAGAATAAATAAAAGGCGGTTCAGTTATTTTAACTACTCGCCTTTCGGCTTTACGAGCTATGGTTCGAGCAATATCAAACAAAGAAGCTAAATAACTTCCACCAGAAATAAAAAAAGATTTAATAGGTGGAAGATTTTTTTCAATATAATCAATAATAATTTCTATTTCTTTTATTTTTTCTTCGGTAATGGAAATTTTAGAGCCCGCCACTTCAGCTTGAATAATAAAAAGGTTTTTTTGAACTTGATGAATAATTTTTTTAACTTCCGTATTGTCTACTAAAAATAATTTTTGTTTTTCAGCTTCTATTTTACACAAACCTAAAAAAGAATTTATTTCATCTAAAGCGCCTAATGCTTCAGCAATAGTTGAGCTTTTTGACATTCTTTGGTCACAGTTAAAAGTTTTAGTTTTACCATCATCACCTTTTCGAGTATATAACATAATATTTAAATTTAATTTATTTTTTTAATTGCTTCTTTAATTGAATAATTTTGAAATAAAATTGAATCTAATAAAAGAATAAAAGGGATTTCAATTTTATTTAATTTGGCTATTTCTTTTATATTTTTAATGGCATTAATTCCCTCAGGAATATAATTATATTCCTGAATAAATTGATTTACGCTTTTACCTTTACCAATTTCAATTCCTAATTTTCTATTTCGAGAATTTAAGTTTAAATCTCCGACACAACTTAAACCAAGAAAAGTTTCAACTTTAGCTCCCAAAGAAACTCCAATTTTTTGTATTTCAGCTAATCCTTTAGTTAAAATAAATGCTTGGGTATTTTGACCATAATTAGCTCCCTGGGCAATGCCGGTAAAAATTATAATAACATTTTTTAATGCTCCCCCAATTTGAACTCCAATAATATCATCCGATAAATCAATTTTAAAAATATCACTTTCTATTTCTTTTTTAATTTCTTCTTTATTTTCTCCTCCAGCTAAAACCATACCAGAAATTTCTCCTTGCTCTAATTCATTTGCTAAAGTTGGGCCATATAAAAAAAATATTTGATTAGAGAAGTTTTCTGTTAAAAAATCAGAGATTAGTTGATTTTCAGCCGTGAAACCCTTAGTGCAAATTATTATTTTTTGTTTTTTAATTTCAGGTTTAAATTTTAAAAGAGTTTCAGAAAAAATATGAGACGAAACACAAACAAAAATAAAATCTGAATTAGAAATTTCATCAAAAATAACTTCATGCTTTTTAGAAAGATATGAAGCCAAGGCTAAACCAAATATTCCTTTTCCTAAAATTGATATTTTTTTCATAATTTCTGTGCGCGAGGAGGGACTTGAACCCTCAATCCTTACGGAATACGCACCTCAAGCGTACGCGTATACCAGTTCCGCCACTCGCGCCTATTAAAATTTTAACAAAAAAATCCATTTTTGGGAAATGGATTTTTTAATTTTTATTCTTCTTTGTTTTCTGCTTCTACTTCGGCATTTACTTCTGTTTCTGTTTCTGTTTCTTCTTCTGAGTCTTCTAATTTTTTATCTTTTTCTTGCATAGTTACTGATCTCATTTTTCTACGAACATCCTTAACGGCTTTTGTTCTAATGTAATATAATTTTGATCTACGAGCTTTAGCTTTTTTGGTTATTTCTATTTTATCAATCATAGGAGAAAAAAGAGGAAAAATTCTTTCCACCCCTACTCCAGAAGCAACCTTGCGTACTGTAAAAGTAGCTCCTATTTCTTTACCATGCTTACGAGCTAAAACAATACCCTCAAAGGCCTGCAATCGAGACTTTCCTTTTTCGTCCACTATTTTAGACCAAACCTTTATAGTATCTCCGGCTTTAAAATCAAGCTTTTCTCTAGTTTTAATATTTACTGGACTAATTTTTATTTTTTGTACTGCCATAATAAGACTAATCTAACATAAAAAATTTTTTTTTGCAATTTTAAATTCTTTAGGTAGTTCTGAGGTTGCTTTTATCCAAACATCTTTAAGGTTTTTAAATTCAATTGAAAAAGCGTGCAAAGCTAATCTATTAATTTCTTTAGGACAAAAATTATTGGGATTATAAAGTGAATCACAAATAATTGGATAATTTAAAAATTTAAAATGAACTCTAATTTGGTGAGTTCGACCAGTTTTAGGTTTTATTTCTAATAAACTAAATTTATGATTTTCTTTATCTTTCAATCTTGCTAAAACTTTATATTGAGTAAAAGCTTCTTTTAATTCTCCTCGAGCTCCTCGACCAGCTAGTCTTTTTCTAAAATCAGCAGGACTTCGTCCTATGGGTTTATCAATAATTCCTTTATCATTTTTAAGCCAATTAGAAACAATGGCTATGTAAGTTTTTTTTATTTTTCGATCCATGAATTGTTTTTTTAAAAAATCAAAAGCTTTCTGGTTTTTGGCTAATAACAAAACACCTGACGTTTCTTTATCTAATCTGTGAACAATTCCAGGTTTTTTTATTTCTTTTCCATTAACAAAAATAGACTCCCCAACATTTTTCATTTTAGGATATTTTTCTAAAAAGTAATCAGAAATATTTTTTTCATTTTTTTTTCCATCAGCATGAACTGAAATACCACTAGGCTTTTCAATAGCCAGTATGTCCTTATCTTCATAGAGAATTTTAATTTTCATGGTGCCTT
>CAZIWS010000042.1:0-5829 GCA_964543175.1 uncultured Candidatus Saccharibacteria bacterium | reverse complement strand
ACATCGGCTTTTCAAGCCGGTAATCCGGGTTCGATTCCCGGTAGGGTCACCTTAAGAAAGATTCTGGAAATAAAAAATTAACAAAAAAAGGTTTTTGATAATTTAGAGTATGCTATAATACAACTTAATGGAAAAAAACAATTTTAAAATTATAATTTTAGCTGGTGGTAAAGGCAAAAGAATGCAAAGTGATTTGCCTAAAGCTCTTTCCCCTCTCAATGGGAAATATATGATTCAATACCTATTGGATTCAATAAAAGAATTTACAAAAGAAAAGCCAATTATTGTTATTGGACACTTGGGAGATTTAATAAAAAAAGAATTAAAAAATAATTATATTTACGTTAATCAGCCAGAACCACTTGGAACGGGGCATGCTGTTATGTGTACAAAAAAAAATTGCAGACAAACAAATAATTTATTAATTTTATCAAGTGATCAGCCATTTATTACCCCAGAAACACTTAAAAATCTTTATTTAAAACATATTTCCAGTAAAGCAAAAATAACTTTTACTACAACAACTTTACCTGATTTTGAAAATTGGCATAAAAGCTTTATTGCTTTTGGAAGAATTTTAAGAAAAAAAGAAAAAATTTTAGGAATAAAAGAATATAAAGATGCCAAGGAAGCAGAAAAGAAAATAAAAGAAGTAAATGCTGGATGTTATATTTTTAATGCTAAATGGTTGTGGAATAATTTAAAAAAAATAAAAAACAATAATATTCAAAATGAATATTATTTAACTGATTTAATAAAAATAGCAATGGATGAAAATGAAAAAATAGAAACAATTCAAATAGAGCCTAAAGAAGCATTAGGGGCAAATACAAAAGAAGAACTTGAAACCTTAGAAAAGTTCGCAAAAAAATAAATTTATTATAAATAATTAATCCCACTACTCTAAAACTAAGCGGGACAAGAAAAAATATGAAAAACTCTTTTCAAAATGCAATAACTCAAATACTAATAATAAGATGTTTTAGTTAACACTAACTGGGTTACTGTCTCTTATTTTGAATGGGATTAAAATTTAAAAAATGAACACTGGACCGAAAAAGAAGTTTTTGAAAAATTAAACATAATTTTAAAAGATTCAGCTCAGAAAATATTTCAAATTTCTCAAGAACTAAAAACTGACCTCCGCCGATCAGCTTTTGTCTTAGCTCTTGAGAGCTTAGAAATTAAAAATTAATTTAATAAATTTTATTATTCTTGGTATGGTCTTGTAATTTTTACAACAAGATTATTTTGCACGTCAATTCTTATGTAAGGCCCTTTTGCTGGCTGGAATGGTGGGTTTGTTTGAATCAGGTCCCAACTTTGAGAATTTTTAAATTGTTGGAAAGTAATTTGGTTTGTATTTGGATATGGATCCCAAGAACTCATAATAACAACATTCGGAGAAACCTCAAATGTTCTTATAAGTGGATTCGTATTTTGTTTATACCCATTTGGAAAATCATAGCAATCATTTACATTAGGACAACTTCCGTCCGCAACTTGTGCTTGAAGAGAAGCCATCCCGCTTAAAATTTGAATATAATCAACATCAATATAATTTTTATTATTTTTTGTATAAGCATTAATTAAATAAGCTGGTTGATTTAAAACATTATTACTATTAGCAGTGATATTATTTTCTGACGGTTGATTATTTGCTTGAGTAGAATTATTTTCCTGATTAGTTGTTTGATTGTCTGTAATTTTTTCTTCAATTACTTCCACAAAATTTTCACCATCTCCGGTCTTACACTGTCGTGGATAACTTTCCATAATTGGATATCCTGCTTTAACACATTCTTCAAAATTACTTATTTCTAAAACTAAATTATCCCCTTTTGGGTTATCCGTTTTAGTAATAAAATAAACAACTCCCCCACCAACAATTAAAGCAATAATTGCTGTAATTAAAATACCTGTTCCTATAAAACCTTTATTTTTCATATATCTTTATAATATACCAAAAACAAAAAAAACAATATGGTAATTTTTTAAAAATAGAGTATATTATTTATATGATAATTTTAAGTATTGAAACAAGTTGCGATGACCCCAGCACTAAAGCAAAGCTTAGTGCGAGGCGAGATGTGGTAATTTTAGATTATTGTTATTAATTTTATTTATGAAAATACTTTCGATTGAAACAAGTTGCGATGACACTGGGATTAGTATTTTAGAAGCTCAAAAAAAAGGAAAAACTATTTCTTTTAAAGTTTTAGCCAGTGTAATACAATCTCAAATTCAAATTCATTCTCCCTATGGTGGTGTTTTTCCTGCCTTAGCAAAAAGAGAACATCAAAAGAATTTACCTATTTTATTAAAACAAGCCTTTAAAAAAGCAAAATTAGAACCTGATCAACTTAGTGATTTAGCCACCAAGTGGGTAATAGCTGTTACTTCTGGTCCTGGTCTTGAGCCAGCTCTTTGGACTGGAATTGTTTTTGCGAAAGAATTAGCTCAAAAATACAAAATTCCCGTAATACCAGTTAATCATATGGAAGGACATATTTTTTCTGTTTTTCCAAAAAATAAAAAAGAGTTTGAAATACCCCAAATTAAATTTCCTGCTTTAACTTTACTTGTATCTGGAGGCCACACCGAATTGGTTTTAATTAAAAAATGGCACGACTATCAAATAATCGGGCAAACCTTAGATGATGCCTCTGGCGAAGCTTTTGATAAAGTTGCTCGAATGTTAGAACTTCCCTATCCTGGTGGCCCTGAAGTTTCTCGTTTAGCATCAAATTTAAGAATAGCTCCCCTCCTTAATAAGGAGGGGGTTGGGGGTGGTAATTCAGAAAATCACCACCTCGCCCTTCACCAAGCTCAGGGCACTCCTCCTCATAAAGGAGGAGATAAAATTCAAATTTCCCTTCCCCGCCCAATGCTTTACACTAAAAATTTTAATTTTTCTTTTTCTGGACTTAAAACAGCAGTTCTATATTTAATTCGTGATCTTAAAAAAGAAAATCCAAACATCCTACAAAGTCAAAAAATAAAAGAAGCTATTTGTTTAGAATTTGAAAATGCTGTCGTGGAAACCTTGGTTTATAAAACCCAAAAAGCTATAGAACAATATAATATAAAAACATTAATAGTTGCTGGTGGTGTTTCAGCTAATCAGCATTTACAACAAGAAATTACTAATCTAGGCAAAAAATTCAAACAAAAAAGAAAAAAATTAAACATCTATTTTCCTAATAAAAAATTAACTGGCGATAATGCCTTAATGATAGGCATTGCTGGTTATTTAAAATATTTAAAAAATTAAAAAAGAAAAATAAATTTAAACAAAATCAAAGCCGAAGGAAATTTAAAATTAGAGTAGAAAAAGCTTATCTACTATGCTAATATAAATAAATGGATGATAAATTTCTAAAACCCTACAGCCCTAAAGAAACAGAAGATAAAATTTATAAACTATGGGAAGATAGTGGTTTTTTTAATCCTGATGTGTGTCTAGAAAAAAAAATTATTCAAGAAGATGCTAAACCTTTTTCCATTATTCTTCCTCCCCCTAATGTAACCGGAAATTTACATACAGGCCATGCTTTAATGTTAGCTATTCAAGATATCATGATTCGTTATGCTCGAATGTCTGGCCACAAAACTCTCTGGTTGCCTGGAACTGACCATGCTGCTATTGCTACTCAAACCAAAGTAGAAAAACTTTTAGAAAAAGAAGGAATAAAAAAGAAAGATTTAGGTAGAGAAAAATTTTTAGAAAAAGTAAGAGAATTTGCTCAAGCTTCTCATGATACAATTGTTAATCAATGTAAAAAAATGGGCTCTTCTCTTGACTGGTCACGTGAAGCTTTTACCCTAGATGAACCAAGAAACTTAGCTGTCAAAACTGCATTTAAAAAAATGTACGATGAAAATTTAATTTATCGAGGAGAAAGAATTGTTAATTGGGATCCTAAAGGACAAACAGTTATTTCTGATGATGAAATTGTTTATGAAGAACAAAAAGGTAAATTTTATACTTTCAAATACGGCCCCTTTGAAATAGGTACTTCCCGACCAGAAACAAAATTTGGTGATAAATATGTAGTTATGCATCCAGATGATAAAAGATATCAAGAATGGCAACATAAACAAAAAATAGAAGTTGAGTGGATAAATGGACCAATAGAAGCAACAATTATCAAAGATGAAATAATTGATATGAATTTTGGTACTGGTGTAATGACTATCACTCCTTGGCATTCTCGTGAAGATTTTCTTTTAGCTGAAAAATATAATTTAGACAAAGAACAAATAATTGATAATTTTGGCAAACTATTACCAATTGCTCAAGAATTTTCTGGTATGAAAATTAAAGAAGCTCGAGATAAAATTGTTGAAAAACTAAAAACTAAAAATTTATTAATTTCAATTGATGAAAATTATATTAATCGCCTAGCAACAGCTGAAAGAACTGGTGGCATAATTGAACCCCAAATAATGAAGCAATGGTTTATTGATGTAAACAAAAAAATTCCTTCTAGAGAAAACCAAAGTCTAAAAGAATTAATGCTTAAACCAGTTCGTGATAAAAAAATAAAAATTATTCCAGAGCATTTTGAAAAAGTTTATTTTAATTGGATAGAAAATTTAAGAGATTGGTGTATTTCCAGACAAATTTGGTATGGACATCGTATTCCTGTTTACTTTCATAAAGAAGATAAAGAAAAAATTTATTGTGATATTAATCCTCCAAAGGACATAGAAAACTGGGTTCAAGATGAAGATACTTTAGATACTTGGTTTTCTTCTGGTCTTTGGACTTTTTCAACACTTGGTTGGCCGGAAGACACAAGTGACTTAAAAACTTACCACCCTACAACTATGCTGGAAACTGGGCATGATTTAATTTTCTTTTGGATTGCTCGAATGATTTTAATGTCTCAATATTTATTAAATGAAATTCCTTTTGAAAATGTCTATTTTCATGGCATGGTCCGAACTGCTGATGGAAAGAAAATGACTAAATCTTTAGGCGAAAAAGCAACTGATCCTTTAGATATTATTCAAAAATATGGAGCTGACGCTTTACGTTTAGCAATGATTATTGGCAACACGCCTGGTAAAGATTTAAAATTAAACGAAAATGATATTAGGGGTTATGCTAAATTTTGTAATAAAATGTGGAATGCTACCCGTTTTGTATTAGAACAAACAAAAGATTTAAATAAAGAAAAAGAAATAATTTTAGATGCAGAAGATCAAAAAACACAAGAAGAATTAAATAATTTAATAAAAGAAATTACCTCAGAAATGAAAGAGTACCGTTTTTCAATTGTAAGTGAAAAATTGTATCACTATTTTTGGCACACTTTCGCAGATATTATAATTGAACGTTCAAAAAATAAAATTAAAGAAAATAACAGTGAATCTGCAAAAAAATTATTAATAAATCAATTAACTACATTACTTAAATTACTTCATCCATTTATGCCTTTTATTACTGAGGAAATTTGGCAATCTCTATCTAAAGAAAAAGATACTTTATTAATAGTAGAAAAATGGCCCCTAGATTATGTTTGATCAAGAGCCTAAAACTTTAATTTTAGCTTTTTTAGGAGGAATATCTCCTTCAATAATCTGGCTTTGGTTTTGGCTAAAACAGGCATTAAAAAAAACAAAACCGTTTGGTCTTTTAATTTTTTGTTTTATCTTAGGAATGATTTCAGTTATTTTTGTATTACCTATTCAGAAATTAATATTAGAAAATATTAATTCAAGTGAATTACAAATAATTGGCTGGGCAACAATCGAAGAATTAATAAAATATTTAATTATATTTTTTTTAATAACAAAAACTAAATATATAAATAAACCAAT
>CAZIWS010000041.1:0-5886 GCA_964543175.1 uncultured Candidatus Saccharibacteria bacterium | reverse complement strand
AAGGTTTTAGTCAATTTTAAATGGTATATAAAAGGTTATTTAGGGCTAACAGGGGCGGGTAAGACGCTTTCTTTAGTTCAAAATGAGATTATACCTGCTTTGCTTGTTGGTCGTTCTGTAGCGACTAATATATGGCTTAATTATAAAGGTTCTTGCTATATTCCTATTTTTTGTAAGGAAGATTTACATTCTATAAGAAATTCATTGATAGCTATTGATGAAGTAGGCGATTGCTATGATCCTTATGATTATTTAAATTATTCTAAAGAAGATAAAGAAGTTTTTTCATATCATAGGAAAAGGCGTAATAATATTGTTTTTACTGCTCAAGATATAAGTCAAGTGGCTAAAGCTTTAAGGACAAAAATTCATACTTGGGTATTATGTCAGTCTGGTAGCTCTTTTTTTGTTTCTTGGTTTTATAAGTTCTTTTTAAAGACGCCTGTTGCTGTTGTTCGTTCTATGGAATTGCGATTTGCTGATTTAAAAACTTTGGCTTTAGGGCTTGGCTCTTTTGATTTAAATTCAAAAATTGATAAAATTGATGATGTTGAGCAAAATGATTTTTCTGAATCATTTGCTGATGATGAAAAAGTTTCTTCTAAAAAAGATATTGTTTTGCCTAAAATAAGTACTAAATATTATACTAATAAGCATTTCTTTCCAAAAGAATTGGAATCTTTCCGGATTTATGATTATGGCGTTTATTGTTCAGAATGTTCGGACTTTCTTGAATATTTAGAAGAAAAAGATATTTCTAAAATTGATATAACATCTTATATCTGTCCTGTTCATAAATTATCTGAAAATAATCTTTCTATAATGCCTGCCCCTTTTTATTCAACAACGGAAGAAATAAAAAACCCTAATAAAGATTTTATTGTAAAAACACTTTATAAAAAAACAAAGACTTTTTATGCTTAAATTGACAAGCCTTTAGGCTTGTAAATGAGATTTTAGATGTTCCTTTGTTCCCTTGTTCCTATTGTCTTGCTTTTTACTCACTTATCACCGTAAAACTTGTTTAACTCATTAAATAAATAAATAATATGCCAATATTACAAGAAAATTTGAGTTCATATGTTCCTTATGTTTACCCTGTTAAGCAAAAAGTAGTTATTTCGGGTAAGTTTGTTGAAGTTTATAAGTATGAAAAGCCTTATTTTAAGGGTTTCCCTCGTTTAATGTCTAAACATAAGATAAAGACTAAAGAACGTTCACACGATGCCATTTTAGAGCTTAGGGCTGATAATATTCGTCGGTCTGCTCAAAAAATAAGAAGATTGGTTAATTCTAATGAAAAAGAGTTAAAAAAAATGCTTACTTTAACATTTTCTGATAATTTGACAGATTTAAAAATTGCTAATAAAAAGCTTGATATATTTTTAAAAAAATTAAGACGTGATTTTCCTCATTTAAAATATGTTGCTGTTCCTGAATTTCAAAAAAGGGGTGCTATTCATTATCATATACTTTTAAATATTAAGCCTTATATTTCAAATGATGATATAGCTAAAAAATGGGGTAATGGTTGGGCGTGGTTTAAATCAATTTATAATTGTGATAATTTAGGGGCTTATATTTCAAAGTATTTAACAAAAGGGTCTGTAAATTCTGCTTATTTTGGTCAAAAAAAATTTTTTACTTCTAAAAATTTAAAAATGCCATTAATTTTTGATTTTCAAGTTCAGACAAGGGAATTATTAAGAAGAATTTTTTTTCTTAATTTAAAGCCTAAATTTGATTTTAAAGTTTTGACCGAATTTTTGGGCTTTGTAGAATATAAGCAATATGTCTTGACTTAGTTTTTATATTTTGTTATTATATAAATGTAAAGGTCGATTAAAATTTAATAAAATAATAAACATAATAATAATATGGTTATTTTAAAAGGGAAGTATATTGGCGAAGAATCCTATACTTCAAAAAAAGATTATAAAGTTAGACAAATAGGTATTCAAGAAGAAGGCAAAATTTTGCCTAAAATGGTAAATGTAAAGCCTGATTTTGTTAATAATTTTAAAGTTGGTCAAGATGTTTCTTTAGAAGTTTATTTATCTGCTTATGATGTGGATTCTAAAAAATATCTTTCAAGTAAAGTTAAGTTCGCGTTAATGTCTGTTAAAGCTTAGCAATAGGGTTTTGGCAGACCTTTTTATTTAGTTGAGTTTTTTGTTAGGGGGGGGTGATTTGGTTAAACTGATTCATTTCTCCCTTAATGAAAAAAATAATTTAAGAATTATGTTGGAAAATTTAAATTTTAATGACATAGCTATAGTTGAAAATTCTGTTTGTGTTTTACAAAATGATTTATTTTGTGAACAGTTTTTAGTTGAAAAAAAGATTTCAATTGAATTTTTAAATTTATTTGTTCTTTTATTTGTTGTTTATTTAGCTTATTCTTTGATTTCTTATATTTTTAGAAGAAGAAGATAATAATATTTATATGTTTTTAGCTTTATCGTTTTTTGTTCCATTACTTGTTTTAATTCTTTTGATTTGGGTTTTATTTATAGGTTCTAAAATGTTTGATTAATATGAGTATTTATGAAGTGTTCCAATTTGTAGTTGTTTCTTTATTGGTGTTTTTGTTTTTGTTTTTGTTTGTTCGATTTATTTTTAAATAAAATTAAATTTATATAAAATTTATGTTATCTATGAAAGGGGGTGAGAAAATATGAGTTTATCAGATGCTTTAGCCAGTTCAACTGAATTGATTACAACTAATTCCGGAGATATAATGACTTATTTTGTGGCTGTTATTGGTGCGTTGTTTGTTATCGTTTTAGGTAAAAAGGCTTTATTTTGGGTTTTCAAGCAGATCAAAGCTTTATTCAATTAAAAAAAGTGTCTGCCAAATACTCTATTTTAAAAATATGTCAAAAAAGTATATAATATTAAATCAGTTTCAAATAGATTTATTGATAGGTGTTTCACAAAATTTTATAAATAAAATAAAAGATTATGAGCAGTCTAAATCTGTTCCTAAACATTTTAGAGAGAATCTTTTGTTAGTTTGGGGGTCTATAAATAAAAAATTAAAAATGGCTGTTAATTTAAATGAAAATGAAGAATTAAATAAAGTTATTAAATCTTAATTTATTAAATATATGAAAAATGGAAATTTAAAAAATGAAAAGTTCGATTCTTTGCTTTTGTTTTATAAAATGAATGAGTGTGTTTTGGAATTTTACTCTGCTGGTGATAGTGAGATATTTTTTAATTTAAAGGGTTCTGATAGTCACATATCTTTTATATTTGATGATTGTGAAGATGCTGAATATTTTTATAATAAATATGTTAGTTAATTATTAAATTTATATGAAAAAAACAAGTAAAAATATTTTGGGGTTAATTCTTTTTATAGCTTGTTTTTTTGTTGGTCAAAATGTTTTTGCCAGTTATGATGTTTATAATTTTACTTATAATACATCTGACAATGCTTATAATTGGTATATAGATAATGCTACATCTACATATTTTTCTTATCACGCAAATTTGGGTTCTTATAACACATCTCCATTTATTAATGAGTTGAATTATAATTATTTTCAAAGCAAAAATATAAGCGAAGAATGGCGGTCTGATTATTTAATAACACCGTCAAGTAATTCTTTTTCTTTTTCTTTTTGGACAAAATCATCTAGACAGCATTTAGTAATAAAAGATGTTGATTTTGATAGCTTGGATTTGTTTAGCAATTCTTATCAAATAAGCAATAGTTTATATAATTGTTTCGAGCCAAGAATTATAGGTAGTTATGATTATGCTTTTTTTACATTATTTAATAATTCTCGTAATGGTGGTACTGGGGGAAATATAACTACAATTACATCTAATGGTTCAAGTTGTTTATATAGTACTGATAAATGGTATTTTTGGACAATGGTTTTTGACGGTAATAATATAAAATTTTATATTGACGGTAATCTTTTTCGTGAGTATTCTGTTTCAAGTTCTTGGGATTTAACTGATCATGAGTTGGAGTATTGGTCAAAAGGTTATGGTGGAAGCTTGGCTAATTTAGTTGCTTATGATAAGGCTTTATCAGAAATAGAAGTCGGAGAAATTTATAACTTGGATAGATATATTGGTGAAGAAGATTTAGGCGTTGGTGGTCCTGTTATAGATTATGATTTAACTGTTTCTTCTCCTGATAATTTTTCTTTTCAATGTTTTGAGTCTTCAAGTGTTATTTTAAATTATGATTTTTGTTCTTCTTATGGCGATATAAAGCAGTTTAAAGTTGCTTTATATGATCCTAATTCGAATCAATCACTTTTTAATAATTATTATTATTCTTTATTATATGATAAAGAGTTTTTTATTGGTCCGCAAAAATGTAAAGGTTCTGTTTCAGTTCCTATAGATAGTTCTTTTTTATCTTCTTGTGTTCCTGTTTCTTCTGATTTGTTTTTAAAAGTTCTTATAGATTATTATGATGATTCGCCTGTTGGTTTTTCTTCGTATATATCTGATAATTTTTATTATAACTATTATTTAAATTCAGGTGATTATTTTATAAGATTTAATCAAGCTTATTATGAATTTAATAATTCTTATATGTTTCCTGATGAAGTTGCTACTTCTACGATTTTAGTTTCTTATGATTTTTGTGATTCTAATAATGAATCAGTTTTGGAAAGTGAGTCTTTTGGTCTTTATTTTTCCGGTAATTTGAATGGTGTTGCTACTACGAGTAAACTTTTAGCTGTTTATGATATTTCTGAAAGTGGGTGTTCTAATAATGTTTATTCTGTTTCTTTTGTTTCTTCTTATATGGATTATATTGATGGTTATATTGGTTTAAGAGTTGATGGTTCTGATGGTGTTGTATATTATAATTATGCTAATTTATTAATTAATAATATTCCTTTAAATGCTGATTATATAGTTGATAGTGAAGAATATTCTTATTTGTCTAATTTGATTCGTTTTTTTTCTAATTATTTTGATGGTTTAATAACGCCTTTTAAGTTTGTTTTTCCATTTAATTTATTTTCTGATATTCCTGTTTATTGGTCTGTTGCTGTTCCTTATGATTATTCTGATGGTTTTTTGGGTGTTTCTTTTAATGAGAATGATAATATTTATCTTGATTTGCCTGTTGGAGATATTGAAGTTTTTGGTTCTGAGATGATGACAAGAGAAGAAAAGTATTCTTCTTTTTTTGCTGATGTTCGTTCTTTTTCTCGTTTTCTTTTTGTTGGTGTTTTATTTCTTATTGTTTATGGTTTAGCTCGTCGAATTTATGACGCTTTAAATGAAGATAATGATAATGTAAATGTTAAAATTAAGAAAAAATAAAAAAAATAAATCGACTGGTGGGCTATTGCCCAGTCGATTTATTTTAAATTAAAAAATATGTTTTCAAGTGTTGCGAATTTCTTAGGTGTTTTAACTGGCTTAACAGTTGGTGGTGTTTTTGTTTATTCTGCTTTTAAGTCTGAAGCTGGTTTTGATTTTTTAAAAAAAATTGCTTTGCTTGGTGTTATTTTAGGCTCTTTGACTCTTTTTTCTTCTTTAGTTGATATTGATTCTTATTTTTTAATGCTTGTTGATTTATTTTCTTATTTAAAGGGTTCTATGATGTTGTTTGATTTTGTGATTGATGTTCCTTTTATTTTTTCAATAGTTGGTCTTTTTCTTTCTATTTTGTCGCTTTATTGGTCTTTTTTGCTTGTTAATTTTATAGCTAAATTTTTTAAAAATAAATATTAAATAAAAAAAATATGTCTTTTTTAATTAACTTCTTTTTTTTGGTTTTTCTTGTAGTTGCTTCTTCTTCTCTTTTTCTTACTTTTATTTATCCTAAATTTAAGGACTATCAAGAAAAAAAGTTTGCTGAACGCTTAAAGTTTCAAAGGCATTTGGAAAATTTAAATT
>CAZIWS010000040.1:0-6154 GCA_964543175.1 uncultured Candidatus Saccharibacteria bacterium | reverse complement strand
AGACGCTTGCCCGTCCGTAGTCCTGAGTTTGCCGAAGGACGAAGGAGGAATAGGGCCAATATCAAAAAACTTATTATATTCTAATATATTTTTAAAAAAATGGCAAAAGTGTTATTCTTAATTAAGAAATAAAACAATAAATGGAGGGTTGGCAGAATGGTAATGCACTGGTTTCGAAAACCAGCGAGCGTAAGCTCTTATAGGTTCAAGTCCTATACCCTCCGCTTTATATTCTTGCAAATATTTTTTTTTATTTTATAATAAGAATATGGAAAATTTAAATGGCAAACTTGAACCGCATGTCAATATTGGCAAAAATAATCAATTAGAAATTAATTATGATTATGAAATTGAAAAAAAAGAAATAACGAAAGAGAGTTTTTTAAAAGATAATCTTTCTCCTTTAGTGAAAGATTTTTTTAAAACTAAAACTATGAATTTTTCCTGTAACGTTGTTGATGTTTTTAATATGTATAAAAAGGCTAGAGAAATTTATTTTAAAGAAAAAAAATTAAAAGAATCAAGCAGAGGTTACGCAATGGTGCCCTGGGAAACAATAATGAGCAACAATAAACCAACTTCTTTTAATTCTAAAGAAGACTGGCTTAGTTTTGTTAGTAAAAATAAAGAACTATTAAAAGAAATTATAGAAGAATATGAAAAATTATTTAGTGTGTAGGGTCAGATAGATATCTTCTAAAGCTTTAACAGCATCGCCGGTGGCGATGTTGTTTTGGTGATAAAGAATATTAGTACAATCTCCGGCTGCCCAAATTCCAGCAGTTTCTGTTTTATTTGTCCAAGGATCTATTTTGATTCTTCCTATTTTATCTAAGGGCACTAATTCTTTTACAAAATCAGTATTAGGAATTTGTCCTATTTCAACAAAAATTCCAGAAACTTTTATTTCTTTTTCTTCTTGGTTTTCTTTATTTTTAATTAAAATACCCTCAACAAAGTTTTCTCCTTTTATTTCTAAAATATCAACATTTTTTATAATTTTCATTTTTGGATTTTGGAGTATTTTTAAAACAGTAATTTCATCAGCTTTAAATGAATCGCTTCTATTAATTAAAGTTACACTATTGCAATAGGCTAATAGTTGGGCTGCGCTTTCAAAGGCTGCATTGCCCCCACCAATAACAGCTACATCCATATCAGAGAACATTGGTCCATCACAAGTGGCGCAGTAGGTAAGTCCTTTGTGTTCTAATTTGTCGGCATTTTTTGCTTCTAATTTTCTACGCTTACTACCAGTGGAAATTAATATTGTTTTTGTTTCAAAGACTTGATCTTTTTCTGTTTTTACCCAAAAAGTATTTTGTTTTTTAGTTATATTATTTACTTTTTCTCCTTCTTTTATTTCAAGGGTATCACCAGCACTTGCTAAAACATGCTCTTTTAAATCTTGAGCTAATTTAGAGCCCGCTATTTCTTTAGTGCCAATCCAGTTATAAATTTTTTCAGAAACAACTGATTGTCCTCCAAATTCATTAGTAATGAAAATTGTTTTTAAACGTTTGCGAGAAGCATAGACAGCTGCCCCAGAGCCCGCCGGCCCACCTCCAATAATTATTAAATCGTATATCATAGTTTATATTTTAACAGAAAAAAGAAAAAAATAAAATGCCCAATTTTTTAGGACATTTTATTTTTTTATTTTTATTTAGAACCCAACTCTCTATTTTTTATTTCTTCTTAGAAAAGCAGGAACAGCACTCCAATCATCGGCATCGTCATCAATAATTATTTCTTCGATTTCAGGTTTTTTTTCTATTTTCTTTTGAAAAACATTCCCATTAGAATTAGGATTTTGAATTGTATTGTATATTTCTTTTTTTATAACTGTAGGTGTATTTTCTTCTTTATTGTTTAAAGAATTACTTAAAGTCACATTACTAAATAAATTTTTATTTGCGATGCTGTTAGTAGGGAAGCTAGTAGCAATTACTGTTACTTTTAATTCACCTTTTTTTAATTTATTATCATGAATTGTTCCAAAAATAACTTTAGCATCTTTATCAATTGATTCAGTAATTATTTTAGCTGCTTCTTGTATTTCATGAATAGTAATATCATCTCCACCAGAAATTGCAAAAAGAACTCCTTTAGCACCATTAATGGAAACTTCTAAAAGAGGGGAATTAATTGCTTGCAAAGCTGCTTTTTCAGCTCTTTTTTCTCCAGAAGCTGAACCAATTCCCATTAAAGCTGAGCCAGCATCAGACATGATTGCTTTTATATCAGCAAAGTCAGGAGTTGTAATAAGATCTGATATTCCTTCAACTGCTTGTCTTAAAACATCATCACAGGTTGCAAAAGCATCTTTAAAGTTTGTATTTTTATCAGAAATTTGAAGTAGTTTATCATTTGGAATAATAATAATAGCATCAACTTCTTTAGCTAATTCATTTAAACCAGATTCAGCTATTTTCATTCGATGGTTTCCTTCAAAGAAAAATGGTTTTGTAACAACTGCTACTGTTAATATTCCTTGTTCTTTGGCTGCTTTAGCAACAATTGGATTTCGGCTTTAGTTTCTTCAGCTGCTTTTCTACCAATTTCGGGATTCATTCCAGCACCCAATCCTTTAGTTAAATTTTTACCAATATGTATCTTTTTTTCAGCCAAAGAATGATGAAGGTCTTGAGTATCAGTATTCATGCAAATAAATTCTACTCCTTTTACTTTAGAGCTAATCATGTGATTTAAAGCATTTTTGCCGGAACCTCCAATTCCGATTACTTTAATACGTGCAAATGATTCTATTTCTGGGTTTAATTTTGGCATATGGTTTTTTCCTCAATTTAAAGAGGTTAATTATTTAATAAAATTTTGTTCTATATTATTCCTATAATATAGCAGAAAACAAAAAAAAGCAAAGTATTTTATTTGCTTTAATTTTAGCTTATTTTAAGGCATTAATTGTTTTGTTAAAGACTTAATTGATGTTTTTATTTCTGTAAATATATTCTTAAAAGAATTATTAGAATAAACTTCATCTTTTTTATTTGAAAGAATTAATCCCAATGCTACAAACCAAGAGGGGTCACGTAATTTTGTTTTAACATTTCCAAAAAAATCTGTGGCACCAATTTTAGAAGGGAGTTTTAAAATATTTTTTGATAATTCTTCTAATTTGAAAATTGTTGCTCCTCCTCCGATAAAAACAATTCCAGCTGGCAAAAGTTCATTTCTTTTTATTTTTTTTAAATGATTTTCTATTAATTCAAAAATATCAGAAAGACGGGCTTCAATTATTTCTTCTAATTTCTTTTTTGAAAATTCTTCTGGGTCATTTTTAATTTTAAAACTTTCAGCTTTCTCAAGAGGTATTTTAAAACCTAAAGCAATATCATTAGTTATATCAGAAGATCCTATGGAAAAAGTGTGAAGATAAATAGGTAAATTGTTTTCAAAAACAGTTAAAGAAAAAGTTTCAGAACCAATGTTTACTAATCCAGAACCCACTATTTTTTGTTTTTCTGTTAGGGATACATGGCTTCCTGCAATTGAAGCAGCCACTACATCTAATGTTTCAATTTCAGCTTCAGCTAATAGGGCCAATAAATCATCTAAATGTTGACTTGAGCAAGTTATATATAAAACCTTTACTTCTAATTTATTTCCAAACATACCTTCTGGCCTTCCTAATACTTCTTTGCCGTCTAATTTAAAATTTAAGGGAAACATTTGAATTATTTTTCTATTTCCTAAATTTAAATTATTTTCACTTTCTTCTAGTGCTTTTTTAATATCTAAATTAGTTACTTCACTATTTGCTTTCGTGGTGGTTGCTGTTCCGGAAATTATTTCTGATTTTAAGGTTGTGCTATTTATAGAAACAAAAGCTTTTT
This sequence comes from uncultured Candidatus Saccharibacteria bacterium, assembly GCA_964543175.1. Lineage (GTDB taxonomy): Bacteria > Patescibacteriota > Minisyncoccia > Phycocordibacterales > UBA9973 > UBA9973. The sequence continues at coordinate 2,297 of CAZIWS010000040.1, read as the reverse complement.
TAATTTTTATTCCACCGGCACTTTTTTCAGCCATTTGAACTGCATTTTTAAGTGAATTAACTGCTTCTTCAAAATTAACAATATAGCCATGACGAATTCCTCTAGTTTCACTTTCTCCGACGCCAATAATCTTAGGATTTTTTTCTCCTTTAATAAATTCAGCAACTATTATTCTAATAGCTGAAGAACCAATATCTATTCCAATGGAAATATTTTTGATCATCTAAAAGTTTAAAACTTATTTTTTATTGATAATCTTAAGAAATTGTTTTTTATTTTTTTTAAATTTTATTTAAAATTTAAAGAGGGATAAAAATTTTTTTTCTTCTCTTTCCATTTTAGCATTATGTTGCATTCCTTTCAAATGAAGCATTCCGTGGATAACTAAAAAAACAAGCATTTGGTCTAAATTTTTGTCGAAAGCTTTTAATTGACTTTTTATTTCTTTTAAACATAAAAGTATTTCTCCTTCATTTTTAGACAAAGGAAAAGACAGAATATTGGTACTTTTATTTTTTTTACGATATTTTTTATTTAATTCTTGAGATTGCTGGGGATGAATAAAAACAATGGAAAGTAAATAATCTTTACCTAGAATTTTATTTTTAATACTTTTAAAAGGCAAATTTGGTATTTTGCTTTTAGTTTTGTTTATCAAAAAAAATTTTTGAGACATTTACTTAATTTTACCAAGTTTTCTCAATTTTTCTATTTCAGATCTTCTGATTATTCTTTTAAGAGTTGCTTTCTTAGTTTTTAGTTTAGACTCTTTTCTTTCATTGTAGCGATTTTTTTTAACTTTTTGAATAATATTAGATTCTTGAACTTTACGAGAAAAACGACGCAATACGCCTGCATTGTTTTCATTTGGATTTTTCTTTACTTCAATTACTACTTTTGTCATGCTTATAGATTAGCATATAAAAAAATAATGGCAAGTTTAAAAAATAAGATAGACTTTTTTTAAAAAAAAAGTTAAGATTTATTAATGAATAAAGGAGCAGATTACATAACAAAAGAAAAAAAAGAAGAATTAGAGCTAGAGCTCAAAGAATTAAGAGGTCCTAAAAGAATGGATATTTTAGCTAAATTAGATTATGCAAAATCTTTAGGTGATTTGTCTGAAAATGCTGAATACCATCAAGTTAGAGAAGATCAAGCTAAATTAGAAGCTCGAATACAAAAAATTGAATTAATTTTAAAATCTTCAGAAATTATTAGCGGGGGAGGTGGTGATATTGTTGAAGTGGGCTCTAAGGTATTGGTTCAAAAAGAAGGAAGTGATGAAGAAAAGGTTTATCAAATTGTTGGCTCAGAAGAAGCCGATATGCTTGTTGGAAAAATTTCTAATAAGTCTCCAATTGGCATGGCTCTTTATGGTAGAAAAAAAGGAGATAAAATTTCTTTTAAAACTCCTAATGGTATTGTTTATTATAAAATAATTAATGTTTATTAAATTTTAAAATGTCTTCTATTGATGAAATTAGAGATAACCGTATACAAAAATTAGAAATCTTAAAAAAAAGAGGCATTAATCCTTATCCTGCTAAAACAAATAGAGAAATTTCTTTAAAAGAAGCTTTAAATTCTTTTGAAAAACTAGAAAAAGAAAAAACTGAAAAATGGTTGGCTGGAAGAATAATGTCTATTAGGGGACAGGGAGCTATTATATTTATAACTTTAAATGATGGCACAGCACAATTTCAAGCTCTTTTTAAAAAAGACTCTTTAGCAGAAGAAAAATTTAATTTATTTAATGAAACTATTGACATAGGTGATTTTATTGAAGTTAAGGGAATTTTTTTCATAACAAAAAGAGGAGAAAAATCAATTGAAGTTAAAGATTGGTTTATTTTATCAAAAAGTTTGCGACCATTACCAGAAAAATGGCACGGCCTCCAGGACATAGAGGAAAGATTTCGAAAACGTTATTTAGATATTTTAATGGATTCGGAAGTAAGAGAAATTTTTGAAAAGAAAGCTAGATTTTGGGATGCTATTAGAAATTTTTTAAAGAAAGAAGGATTTTTAGAAGTTGAAACACCAACTATTGAAATTACAACTGGTGGGGCAGAAGCAAGGCCATTTAAAACACATCACAATGATTTTGATATAGATGTATTTATGCGAATTTCTGTTGGCGAACTTTGGCAGAAAAGATTATTAGCTGCTGGTTTTCCGAGAGTTTTTGAAATAGGTAGAGTTTACAGAAATGAAGGCAGTAGTCCAGAGCACTTACAAGAATTTACTAATATGGAATTTTACGCTGGTTATATGGATTATGAGCAAGGAATTGA
>CAZIWS010000039.1:0-6323 GCA_964543175.1 uncultured Candidatus Saccharibacteria bacterium | reverse complement strand
TCTTCAGTTATTTCAAAATCAGAAATAACACCATCAACTAAGGGGCGGACAGCCTTAATGTGGCCTGGAGTTCGGCCTATCATTTCTTTAGCTTTAGATCCGACAGCTAGAATTTGATTAGTTTTTTGATTAACTGCCACTACTGAAGGCTCATTAATTACAATCCCAAAGCCCTTCAAATAAACCATAGTATTAGCAGTACCTAGGTCTATTCCAATATCATTAGAAAACATTTTATAAAATTTCTTAAACATAATAAATTTAGTCCCCCATCCAGTGCTTAAAGCGCTGAATGAATTTGATTATTCTTTGGGTTTTAATAAAATTAATAATTCATCTAAAGAAATAATTTCCCCTTTTTCTTCATTTCTTTTTTTTAATTCAAAACCATTTTCTTTTAAACTTCTTTCAGAAACAACAATGCGATAAGGTATGCCAATTAAATCAGCATCAGCAAATTTCTCACCAGCTGACATATTTAAACGATCATCTAAAAGAGTTTCAATATTTTTTTTATTTAATTCAAAATATAATTTTTCTGCATTTTCTTTTACATTTTCACTTTCACCTAACATTAATAAATGAACTTTAAAGGGAGCAATATTTTCTGGCCAAATAATTCCTTTATCATCTGATAATACTTCGACAATGGTACCCATAAGCCTACCAAGACCAATACCATATGATCCAATAAAAGCAGGAATTTTCTTTCCTTTTTCATCTGCATAATAAAGATCTAAAGATTCTGCTTTATTTGTTCCTAAGGTAAAAATATTACCTACTTCTATTGCTCTTTTTTCTACTAAATTATCTTTAACCACCGACAAACTTTCAATTACTTCATCAGTATATACTTCTTTATTAATAGCAATATTTTTATCTTCATCTAAATAAATAGTATCTTCACCAGCACTAGTAATAGTTTGAAATTCATGAGAATATTTTGAAAAAGAACCCCCAGAAGCAAAAGTTAAATAAGTTAAATGGCCAATACCAACTTTTTTAAAAATATTTAAATAAGCTATTTTCATTTTTTCATAAAATTCTTGATGCTCTTTTTCATCTCTTGAAAAAGAATATAAAGCTTTCCAAAAAAATTCTCTTCCCCGTAAAAGTCCTGACTTACTTCTTTTTTCATTTCTAAAAATATCTTTAAAATCATAAGAATAAACTGGTAAATCTTTATAAGAAGAAATATATTGTTTTAATATATTTGTAAAATTTTCTTCATTGCTCCAAGACAAACCAATTTCTGTATCATTTTTTAATTTTGTTTTAAACCAAATATCAACTTCTTTATCATCCCAACGATTTGTTTTTTCCCAAATTTCTTTATTTTGCAAAATACTGGTTTTCATTTCAATGCCACCAACAGCATTCATTTCAATGCGAATAATGTCTTCAATTTTTTTTAACACTCTTAACCCCAAAGGAAGAAAACTATAGACACCAGCCATTTCTTTATGAATAAAACCACCCCTTAAGAGATATTCTGCATTTTTGCAATTTTCATCGCTGGGACTTTCTTTTTTTGTTTTAGTAAAAAGTATTGATTGTCTCATATATCATCATATTAACTTAAAAAATACTTTTTAGCAAAAATTAAAAGGATTTGCAAAAATAGGTACTTTCTGATAGAATAAAACAATGCAAAAAGTAGAAAAAAATGAAAACTTAGTAGAAGAAATGTTTGTAGCCGGAAGTCATTATGGCTATTCTAAAACAAGAAGACACCCCTCAGTTTCTTCTTATATTTATGCTACTAAAAACAAAACAGACATTATTGATTTAGAAAAAACAAGTTTAATGCTTCAAGAAGCTTGTGATTTTGTTCAAAAATTAAGTTCTAATGGAAAAATTATTCTTTTTGTTGGAACAAAACCAGAAGCAAAAGATTTGGTCAAAAATACGGCTGAATCTTTAGGAATGCCTTATGTTATTGAGCGTTGGATTGGTGGAACAATTAGTAATTTTGTTGAAATTAAAAAAAGAATTAATGAATTAGAAAATTATAAAAAAGAAAATGTTTCAGGGGAATTAGAAAAATATACCAAAAAAGAAAAATTGGTATTAGCTAAAAAAATGGAAAAATTAGCTAAATATTATTCTGGCTTAATTGGTTTAAAAAAAATTCCTGATGCTTTATTTGTAGTAGATTCTAAAAAAGAAAAAATAGCTAGCACTGAAGCTAGAAAATGTAATATTCCAGTAATTTCTTTAAGTAATACTGATAACAATATTAAAGATATTGATTGTCCGATAGTTGTTAATGATGCTTCTATTCCGTCAATTAAATTGCTCATAAATAAAATATCAGATTCTTTTAAAAAAGGACAATTATCTGCTCCTATAAAAGAATAAATAAAAATATTAACAAAAATCAGTAAATCTAATTTACTGATATTAAATAATAAAATAAATATGGAAATAACAACACAATTAGTAAAAGAATTAAGAGATGCTACTGGAATTTCAGTTATGCAATGTAAAAAAGCACTTGAAGAAGCTGAGGGAGATATGAAAAAAGCTTTAGCTATTCTTAAAAAAACAAGTTCAGAAATAGCTCTTAAAAAAGCAGATCGAAATGCTAAAGATGGAGCAGTTATTATAAAAACTTTAGAAAATAAAGCAGTTTTATTAGCTTTACATTGCGAAACAGATTTTGTTTCTAAAAATGAAGATTTTATTAATTTAATGAATAAATTAATCCAAAAAGTTTCAATTGATGGAATAGAAAAAACAAAAACTGAAGCTAAAGATTATATAGATCCAATTGTTCAAAAAACTGGAGAAAATATCCAATTAGGTGATATTTATATTGTAGAAGGAAGTGTTTTAGGAAATTATGTTCATAATAACAAAACAGCTGTTATCACAAGCTTAGAAGGAGGAGATGTTGATTTAGCTAAAGATATTAGTATGCATATTACTGCCATGAAGCCAGAATATATAAATAAAGATGAAATTCCTCAAGAAATCAAAGATACCATGGAAGAAATTTTTAATAAAGAAATTAGTAATATTGACAAGCCTCAGGAAATTAAAGACAAAATGTTGCAAGGTAAAATAAATACTTATTTCAAAGAAAAAACCTTAACTGAACAACCTTTCATAAAAAATCCTGAAGTTACAATAAGTCAGCTTTTAGAAAAAGCAAATGCTAAAATAAAAGAAATAAAACGTTATTCAATTTAAATTAAAAAAATGCCTATTATCTTAACTTTATTTTTTCTTTCTCTTTCAGGAATTATTTTCATGATTGGTAGTAAGTTAATTTTAATTCAAAAAGAAGGCAAGCCCAACAAGGAAAGACTTTTGATTCAAATTCCTAATTTACAAGAAATAAAAAATCTGACTGCAAAAAATTTAAATAAAATTATTTTTATAATATTAGTAGTAGTAATAAAAATTTCTGTTAAAACAAACAATTTCACTAAAAAAATACTTGAAAAAATTAAAAAAAAATGTTTATATTTAATAAAGAAGCTAAGTTCTAATACAACAAAAGAAAAAACGGAAATAAACAAAGAATCTTCTTTTTTCAAGAAACTTTCAGATTATAAAAATAAAATAAAAAGAATTAAAAAAAAAATAACCCAAGAAGAAGAAAACAAATAAAATAATGCCGCCTTAGCTCCCCGCCTGCATCAGCTATGCTGAAAGCATTGCGGGCAGGAGTTGGTAGAGGTTATTTTAAAAATAGGATATAATATTATAAATAATGCCGCCTTAGCTCAGTTGGTAGAGCAACGCTTTTGTAAAGCGAAGGTCCTCGGTTCAAGTCCGAGAGGCGGCTCCAGATTAAAATTAATAAAGAAAAGAGAATAAACTACTCTTCTTTTTCAATCTTTTTTTCCTGTAATTTAAATGAGTCTTTAATTATTTCTTCTAACTCTTTAATAGATCTAAGTCCAGTAAGTAAACTATCGTCAATTACTAAAGCTGGCAATTTAGTATCCTCAATTTTATAAATATCTATCATTGTATCCACAGCCGAAAGTTCAATACTATAATCAAAAGAATAAACTCTAAGTTCAGGATATTTTTCTCTTAAAGTAGAAAGAATTAAACTTTGTTTTTGACATTCGCTACAATCTTGAATTTTTGTATAAAAATATAAAATAAAAGCTGATTTTTTACCACAACGACTAACCATTTTTTTCATTAAAAGATAATCTTTAATTTGTAGCAAAGAATAATATTTTTTAAGATAAATTAATTCAACCGTATTTCCAATATTTTCTTCTCCCCATTCAATTTTTTGTCCCAATTCAGCTAACTCTCCTGATAAAATAGAATCAGACACATTTTTACAAGAAAGGTCTGATAAAAGAGAAAATTGAGTTTCAGAAGATAAAATATCAATAGAAATTTTGTCTTGAATTAATTTAAGTTGATTTATTTTTTTATTACCAAAATAATTACTTAAATAGATGGCCGTTAAAAACAAGCCCAGAGTAATAAAGAAAACTATTAAATATCTTTTCCAATCAAATTGTGTTTGCATTTTGTTTTGTTTTGACCACCTTAATTTCTCTTTCAGCAATCCAACTTGCTTCTTTAGACCTGAGAGTATTAAAAATTGCTTTGAGAATCCAAAATGGTGCAATTACGCTATAAATAATCATAAAATAAAAAACGTCAAAAGAAATACGGGGTTTCCCTTCTAAAATACTTCTACCAATTAATAAGGAAGCAATAATAGAAGTATACAAAATAATTGAAATAAATACTATAGCCTTAGTTTCAAAGAAAAAGAAATCAAATTTTATATCTGAAAGTAAAAAAGTGTTATTAAAACCAACAACATTAACTTGATTTATTTTACGGATAATAAAATAAATTAAATTATAAAAAAGCATCGAAAATAAAAAAATCACTGAAATAACTGAAATTAAACCAGAAGGTAGAGTAAACAAAGCAACTGTTCCATATTTTTTTCTAAACAGAAGTTCGCGATAATCTAAAGCATTTCGAATAAAACCATAAATCCAACGAGTTCTTTGTTTATAAAGTTTTTTAACTGAATCAGGAGCAACAGTATAAACATAAGCATCTGGGCAATGCTCTATTTTATAATAATTTTTTTGCATTCGAAGAGCTATTTCTTGATCTTCAGTATTGTGAGCATGGCGATAAGGACCCAAGTCTTCAAAAACTTTTTTTCTAAAAATAGAAAAAGGTCCTGGGGTTACATGAATACCACCCAAAAAAGCTAACATTTTTTTATTATAAATAGCCATATCATATTCTGCTTTTTGAGCTCCCTGTAAAATATTTTTAGGCTTATCAACAATAATAGAAGGGGCTACTGCCATTGTTTGAGTGTCATCAAAATAAGTCATAATTCTTTTAAGTGCTTGAGAATCAACAAAAGAATCTGCATCCAAACAACCCAAAAAAGAAGTTTCAACATATTCTAAACCTAAGTTAAGGGCTGTATATTTACCTCCATTTTTTTTCTTTAAAATTTTTATATTTGAATAATTTTCAAATTTTTTAATTATTTCCCAAGTGTTATCTTTACTACCATCATCAACTAAAATTAAAAAAATTTTATCTTTAGGGTAGTCTAAGTCTAATAAAGAACTAACAGTTGCTTCGATGGTTTTTTCTTCATTATAACAAGGAACAATAATGGTTACCCCAGGGTAATGATTTAAATGAATAATTCCTTTTCTGTTAATAATATTTTTCTTTTTTTCTAAAAAAGTTATTAAAAAAAATACCTGGACATAGACAGATAAGAAAGTTAATACATAAATTATAACTGAGAAAATAGTCATATCTTTTTAAAGATAATAACACAAAATAACACAAAAAAACAACCTTTTCCTAAAATAAGGAAAAGGTCGTTTTTAAAAAACTTTTTACATATTTTCTTCTATTTTTGGCTCTTCAACAGGAGAAGCGCAGTTAGGGCCAACACATTTACTTGGACACTTTTTACACTTACATCCAATTATCAAAATAACAGCTGAAATACCAACAAGAAGATAAATAAGAGCTTCAAGAGCAGGCATGGAACCTAAAATTAAATTAACTAAATTCCAACCTCCCATTCTTCCTAACAACATTCCTAAACCAACCAAACCCCAATTTAAACCTCCAACAATAACTAATATTTTAGCAATTAAATTTAAATTACATCCTTTTAAACAATATCCATCTGAGCAATTTTTATTCATATAAATTTTTATTTTTTATATTAATATTATAATTTAAACACCTGCACGACCTAATCAGGCTACATTTTAATTATAACATTTTAAATTTTAAGAAAATTATTTTATGGGGATATTAAAAAATCCATTATTATTCTG
>CAZIWS010000038.1:0-6342 GCA_964543175.1 uncultured Candidatus Saccharibacteria bacterium | reverse complement strand
TACTCGTCCATTAAAAAACTCGACCAAAATCACCTCCCCCGCTTGCAAAGGACCTTCCTTTACAAGGCAAGATTTTGGGAACTTGCAAGTGGCTTACATGGCTCCAACTGAAATTTTGGCATCTCAACATTTTGAATCTTTTATTCAATATTTTAAACATTTACCAATAAATATTGGTTTAATTACTGGTTCAGGTTGTAAAAAATTTCCCTCAAAAATAAATCCAACTGGTTGGACTAATATTTCTCGTTCTCAGCTTTTAAAATGGGTTGCCAATGGCGAAATGCCAATTTTAATTGGAACTCATGCTTTAATTCAAAAAACTGTAAAATTTAAAAATCTCGCTTTGGTGGTAATAGATGAACAACATCGCTTTGGAACAAATCAAAGAAGAAGCCTCGTTCGAAAACCTGGAATTGCTCCTCATTTACTTTCAATGACCGCCACCCCTATTCCCCGAACATTAGCATTAACAATTTATGGGGACTTAGATTTATCTCTTTTAGACGAAATGCCTCTTGGTAGAAAACAAATAATTACTCAAATTATTACTCCTAATAAAAGAGAAGAAACTTACCAAGATATTAAAAAAGAATTAGAAAAAGGAAGACAGCTTTATGTTATTTGTCCTAGAATTGATGAACCAGACCCCGAAAAAAAACTAACCATTCAAGTAAAATCTGCTGTCGCTGAAGCCAAAAGACTAAAAAAAGAAATATTTCCTCAGTATGAAATAGCCACCTTACACTCTAAAATAAAAAAAGAAAAAAAAGAAAAAATAATGCAAGAATTTACCGAAGGAAAAATAAATATCTTAGTGGCCACTTCAGTTATTGAAGTTGGAGTAAATGTTCCTAATGCCACCATGATTATTATTGAAGGAGCGGAAAGATTTGGACTTGCTCAATTGCATCAACTTCGAGGGCGTGTTATTCGTAGCAATCATCAAGCATATTGTTATGTTTTTACTTCTAATTCAACTAAAAGCGCATCAGATAAAAATAATAAAACAATTCAAAGACTTAAAGCATTAATTACTGCTAAAAATGGTTTTGAATTAGCTGAATTAGATTTATCATTACGAGGATCTGGAGAACTTTCTGGCACTAAGCAATGGGGTATTTCTGATTTAGGAATGGAAGCTATAAAAAATATTAAAATGGTAGAAGCTGCCCGAATTGAAGCACAACAAATTATTCAACAGGGTCAAGACTTAAAGAACTATCCTCTTTTAAAAGAAAAAACCCACCAAAAAACTCAAAATTTTCATTTTGAATAAAAAATTCACCTGAAAAGAATCAGGTGAATTTTTAGAAAACTAAAATTTAAATAAAATCAATTTTTTCTATTTTCCTAATTTTATCTTCAATTTCTAAAACTTTTTTTTCGTCATTATCTTTTTCAGCTTTTTTTAATTCCTCTTTTAAGATTTGAATTCTCTCTTGTTTTATTTCACTTATCGCCTTAAACCAATCACTATTTTGATCTCCTATTTCTCCTGTTTTTAATCTTTCTTGGTAAATAAAATAGGCTCTTTTTTCAACTTCTTCTTTGGAAATAAAATCTTCTTTGTTTTCTTCAGTTTCAAATACCTTGGCAATATCTTCCGTTTTATTTTCAACTAAAATTGGATTATTTTCCTTTAAATATTTCTCCATCTCAACTCCAATTTTTTCTAGTTCAGTTTTATTAAAAGATATAGGCTTATCACCTTCAGAAATATTTTTTAATTCATTATACCTTTTACGTCCATATTCTGATTTAAAATCAGATTCATTTAAGTTTACTATTCCTTCTGAGTTTTGGATGGCCTTATTTATCATTTCAAGGTCCAATTTAATATTGGAATATTCTTCTAATTCTACTCTATTAAGGTTTTCTTTTTCTGCTGGTTTTTCATCTTTTTGCAAAGGCTCTTGTCCTGCATTGTCTTCAATTGGCTTAATTAAATCAGATTGCAACTCTTTAGGTGGATATGTATTTAAATAATTATCAGTTAAAATTTGCTTAGATTTTTCTGATTTTTTTTCTGTTATTTTTTCTAAAGGCTCTCCTGGAACAACTGGTGTATGAAGAATTTGTGTATCAACTTCTGAAATTCCAGTCAAGATTGTTTCTGGTGTATAGGTTTTTATTATATCAGTTGTTTCTTCTAATCCTTTGCCTTCATGAGTTGCTATTACCGCCCAAATTTTTTCACCCTTACTATTTTCCATCCAATATCCTACTTCACCATATCGAGCTAATAATTCTGCATGGCCATTTACGTCTGTTCCGAAACCTATTACTGCTGGATCTTCTGGATTTATAACAATATGCCCATCTGTTGGGATAGGAACATCAAAAGGATTATTTTGAGTTCCCTCTGAAAGAGAAACCATATAATGTAATTTTCCAGCTTTTAATAATTCCTGAACGTCTATTTTAGGTAATCCATCTTGGAAAGATTCATTTGATAACATGCGAGAAACATCAAGTTCATATCCTCCATTTTTTAGTATTCCTGTACCATTTTCTCCTGCCCAATAACCTCTTACTTCATTGAAGTCTGCCCCACTCCATAATTTTCCAGTTTCAGGATTAATTTCAACTTTCCATGTTCCGTCAGGATTTTTTCCAAGCATTTCTGTGTTTTGACCATACCAAACTCGGCCATGCTCTATGTTTGTTGTTCCATCAGGATTATTTTTCAAAAAGTCTTCAATTATGATACTTGTTTCTTCTGTTCCTTCAATTAAATTTGTTTCTACATTAATTCCCTTACTAATTAAAATTTCTCTTGATGATTCAGTAAAAGTTCCATCTGAATTTTTAGTTAAATAATCTGCAATAATTTTATCTCCAACTGAAAGTTTTAAAGTACCATCTGGATTTTCAACCAAGTTCATTTGTTCTGGAATTTTTATATGATTTTGATCAATTAAAATTTCATTAAAATTTCCAAAGTTAATTTTAGGAGTATCCCCTACTGCTAAGAGTTCTAAATAAGCAAGGGCAGTTAAATGTTCTTTCCCAACTCCGGCTAGTGCACTCCCGTCTTTTATTTGTCGAAAAACTGCTTCCCCAAGTCCAATTCGATGATTTTCAGTAATACCTAAGGCTTCAGTTCCTGCTCCAAATAAAGCAAAAAGTTCTTGAAAACTTGCTCCAAGAGCAATTCCCCATTTAAGCGATCTCCATGCGGCTCGCCATTGTTTTCCTATTTTCATTTTTTTGAATTTTCTATCTTTGGCATCAATTCCACTTTCTTCTTTAGTCATCAAAACATTCTCTTGAGTTTTTATTAAAGAATTAAGATAAGTATCAAAATTTTGACCATTAGTATTGGTAAATTTTCCGGCATCAAAATATTTTCTAAATTCTTCTTGATTTTTTAACAAACCAATATCAATGTCCATTCTCTCTTTGACTACTTCTGTGTTATTTGAGTATGTGACCATATCAATTTTCTTTTTGTCTGATAGGTTTACTCTAGCTTTAATTTCTGCCAAGCGAGCTAAAGATGCTTCTAAAACATTGCTTGGTAAATTGGTATTTTGTAAACTTACTTCCATTTGACCCAATTGATTTAAAATAGTTTCAGCAGATTCTGTTTCATACCTAATGTCTTCTAATTCTTTTCTTGCCTCCATGACATTTGGGTCAAATTCTTTATTTTTTGCCATATCTCTAAAGTGTTTTGCTCTTTTATCTTGTTGATATACCCCTTCTCGGGCATAAGCAATACCTGAGCCTATTGTTGCAGCTCCAATAATTGGAAGAACTCTTCCAGGTAAAGTTACTGCCATTCGAATAGGAATTTTTGTGATACAAGAGAGAGCTGACAAGAAAGCTACTGTTGTTGTGTCGTTTGTGAATTGGCCTACTTTTGAAGTTAATATTTTTTTAAAAAGTTTTTCTCTTTTATTATAATGAGCTTCAGTTCTAACATTGCCCATACTTTTTCCATAAATAACTTCAATGTCATAATCTTCATTAGCTAAAAACCCTTCATGCTGGGCTCTAATTTTTATTTGTTCTCCAATCATACGTAAATTGGATTCATGCATAAGAACTTCATTTTTCTTTATTTTTTTCTCATCAGTATTTTCTTTTAAATACCTAAAAATTCTAGCTTCTTCAGCCTCTAAGGTTTCAGCGTTAATGTTTCCTTTGGCATAATCTAATACAAGCTCTTTGATTTTTGTTTTAATTGCTTTTTCATTTGCATCACTTTCTTTAATTATTCTCTTTTTCTCACCTGCTTCTTCGTGAATAACATTTTTGTCATATTCTGAAGAAAATTGTTCAAACAAATCATTAATATATTTATCGTGAGCCGTTTTGTCTCTGTCTTCAACAACAAATAGATTTTTTTTATCAACTATTTCTTTAACGCTTTCTCTAATTCTTTTATTTTGATAAAAATCACGAGCAATTCCGTGTTTCCAAACTAACTTTGTCCAAAATTCTTTATAAAAAAGTTTTTTAAAACCTTTCATTTTTTCCATATCTTTTGGAACATCTTTCTCCATTTTTATATCACCTCCGTATTGGGCTTGTTGTTTCACTATCTCATTAGTATCAAGAATAACAGCTTTAAATTTATTGATTGGTTGTTTTTCCATGTTAATTTTATTAATTAGTATTAATTTTGAGAAGCAATGTATCTATTTCTAAATCCAATAAATTCTGCAGCCAAAATTTCTGGAAAATTTGTAATATTTTTTGCACAAAAATCTTGTAACTCTTCTTCTTTTCCTGAATCTAATAAATTTTCAAATTCTTCTAATTTAACATCTGGGATATTGGCAAGAATGGTAGCATTTATTCTATTTTCTAATCGTCCTCTTAAATCCTTTTTTAATTCTTCTAAAACTAAATTATCAACCTTTTTATCTACTTCAGCCTCTATTACTAGCTGATTAATAAATTTATCAATAGATTCATCCATTGTTATATTTTGTATATTTTGAAACATATATTTTTTATAAAATTAAGTTAATCTAATAATCTTTTAATAATTATACTTTATATAAGCAAAAAAAGTAAATAAAATTGGATATAGTTTATATTATATATGTTTTTTTAAAAAAAGTCAATAGCTTGGGCAATTATTATTAAAATACCTGCCTTTATAAAAAGCTTCTTACGTGAAATATTTGTCCGCCCTCTTGGACTCGAACCAAGGACCCCAGAGGTATAAGCTCTGTGCTCTAGCCAGCTGAGCTAAGGGCGGATATTAAATAGAATATCTTATTTCTAAACTAAAAACAACAAAATTATATTTTAAAAATTAAATTTATTTAAAAGAATCTTCATCTTTTATTAATTTTTTAGGCATAATTCCATGAGCAATTATTATTTCTTCATATTCAGCTTGTTCTAAGGTTTCAACTTCAATTAATTTATTAGCAATAGCATCAAGAGCTTTTCTGTTTTCCGTTAATACTTTTTCAGCACTTTGTATTCCATCATTGATAATTCTAGAAACTTCTGAATCTACTTTAATAAAAGTATCTTCAGAAAAAATTTTTTCTTCACTAACCCCCCACTGACTACGTTTTTCTTCTCCAGCTAAAGCAATTGGTCCAATAAAATCTGACATACCCCAGCGAGTAACCATTGTTCTAGCTAAATTAGTAGCAACTTGCAAATCGCTTGAAGGACCAGTAGTAACATCTTTAAAAATCATTTTTTCAGTAACATATCCCCCTAATGACATGGCAATATCATCAATAAATTCTTTTTTAGATTGAAGTCTTTTTTCTTCAAGTGGAAGTTTTAAAGTATAGCCTCCAGCGCTCCCTCGAGCAACAATGGAAACTTTATGAACAGGATCAGCATTAGGTAAAACAGAAGAAACTAAAGCATGTCCTGCTTCGTGGTAAGCTGTAATCTTTTTTTCTTTTTTAGAAAGTAAATGACTTTTTCTTTCAGGCCCCATCATAACTTTCTCAATTGAACGAATTAAATCAAATTGAAAAACTTTTTTACGATTTTCTCGTGCTGCTAAAATTGCTCCTTCATTCATTAAAGAATATAAATCTGCTCCAGAAAAACCAGGTGTTCTTTCGGCAATAATTTTTAAATTAACATCCTCAGCAAGTGGTTTTTTAGCTGCATGAATATTTAAAATTTCTTCTCTGTCGGCTCTGTCTGGTAAATCTAAAAGAACTCTTCGGTCAAAACGTCCTGGCCTAAGAAGAGCTGGATCTAAAACATCAGGCCGATTAGTAGCAGCCATTACAATAACTTTATCATTTGGTTCAAAGCCATCCATTTCAACTAAAATTTGATTTAAGGTTTGCTCTCTTTCGTCATTTCCACCACCTACTCCTGTTCCTCGAACTCTACCTACAG
>CAZIWS010000037.1:0-6553 GCA_964543175.1 uncultured Candidatus Saccharibacteria bacterium | reverse complement strand
TAAAATTGTCGGCAGGGAAGTATTAATTGCTTTTTTACTAGGAACGGTTATGGCCTTAGTGGCCGGTTTAATTGGTTTATTTAGAGCTGATTTGATTGTTGCTTTAATTGTTGGTAGCACTATGGTAATGGTTGTATTGCTTGGAAGTTTAGTTGGAGTAACTCTTCCTTTTGTTTTAAATAAATTTAAAATGGATCCGGCTGTTGCCAGCTCTCCTTTAGTTGCTTCTATTGCTGATGTTTTGGGGGTATTAATTTATCTTTCAATGGCCCAAACTTTTCTTAATTTATAATTTTAAAAAACTTTCTTAAATTTATTTTTTTTGTTATAATTAATTTATTATGGAAAATTTTAAATTTATATTAATTTCTATCATCATATTAATTTTAATTCTTTTTGCTGGTTATTGGGCTTTTAATAATATTGAGACAGGTAATAAGCATGTAGATAAACAAGAATTAAAAAGACTAGAAAAAGAAAATCTATTTTTAAAAAATGAAATAGAAAGTTTAGAAAGTAGATTAGAAAAATTATCTAACAGTGCTTTAAAAGATCAGATTAATGATAATGGTTCTTCTAATGAGGAAACTAAAGAAGATATTCAAGAAGAAAAAATTGATAATTTAAAACACCAAGCATTAATTAATGAATTACAGAAGCTAATTAATGAAAAAATTTTTATGAAAAAGGGCTCTAAGGGAACTCGAGTTGGCGTAGTTCAAAATTTTTTAAATATCTATAATAATACTAATAAAAAAATTGATAATGATTTTGGAATAACAATGGAAAATGACATAAAGAATTTTCAAAAAGCTCAAGGGCTGGTTTCTGATGGAGAAGCAGGCCCAGATACTTTTCAAAAAATGATTACTTGGCTTAAAAATTAAGTATTTTTTAAATATTTATTTTAAATTTTGACTTTAATGTTTAAATATGATATTTTTAAATTAAAATACTGTTATTTTTAAAAAAAGGAGGAAAAATGAAAAAATCAAAAATTTTTGATGATAGTTATAAATTAATTATCTCAAAAAAAAGTTTGCAATTAAAAATTAAAGAAATTGCAAAAAAAATCTACAAAGATTATAAAAACAAAAAACAACCGCCAGTTCTTATTTTTGTTTTAAATGGAGGTATGTATTTTGGAGTAGATTTATCTAGGGCCCTGCAGGAATTGGGGCTAGAACATGTTGTTGATACCATAAGAACAAAAAGGTATAGCAATGATGGCAAAACTGAAAAAATTAGACTATTAAATGAGCCTGTTGTTGATTTAACAGACAGGGATTTAATAGTTATCGAAGACCTTGTTGATCAAGGTGATTCGATAGTTTTTTTAAATGAATATTTTTCTCAAAAAAACATTAATAGCATAAATTATGCTGTTATGTTAATTAAAAAAGGGCATTCTCCTTTAAGTTTTAAAATTAAATATAAAATTTTAATTTTGAAAGAAAAAGGATGGGTGGTCGGAATGGGAATGGATTCCCATTACCAAAAAAGAGGAATTCAAGATATTTATTTAAAAATAAACGATAGCTAGCATTACAAAAAACCTTATTTTATTATTATAAATAAGGTTTTTTTATGATTTTTCTTTACTTTTAAAGAAAAAAATGTTTTTATTTAAATAATTGTTTTTTGTCAAATTTAAAAAAAAGAAAAATGAGAACTTTAAAGTTTAAACTTAGCAATCGTTTGACTTTGAA
Source organism: uncultured Candidatus Saccharibacteria bacterium (assembly GCA_964543175.1). GTDB lineage: Bacteria > Patescibacteriota > Minisyncoccia > Phycocordibacterales > UBA9973 > UBA9973. The sequence goes on along the minus strand of CAZIWS010000037.1, from coordinate 4,844 downwards.
GTCTTATGCGATTGTCCTATTTTTATTGGCCATTTTCTTAATTTTAATTCCTTATGTTTTTGAAAAAAGTACAATTAATATCACTTTTTATATTTATTGGGGTATTATTTTTTATTTTTTTGTTGTAATAGGAATTACTGTTTGGATAGGTAAAATTTTAAGAAAAATATTTAACTTACCGGCATTTAGTTTTTTGGAAATTATTTTGTCATTATTAATTTATTTAATTTCTTTTCCTATATTAGTTTTTTTAGGAATTTGGGTTATTTTAATGATGTTTTTAATTCCCAAAATTAAATACCAAGTTATTTATTATTTTGCTTTAATTGCCGTTTTTTTATTAGGAGTAAGAATAAAATTTTTTAATTCTTTTCCTAAAGAAAAAGGACCCTATATTGTAATTATTAATCATAATTCATTTATTGATTATTTATTGGTAATTTTAATTATGGGTAATAAAAATAAATACAACGTAGTCGCTGGTGCCAACCTTTATCACATTCCGATAATAGGATTTTTAATAAAAAAATATGCTATTTCGGTAAATAGGAAAGATTTTAATTCAAGAAAAAAAACTTATTTAAGCATGATTCATGAATTAGAAAGTGGGAAAAATGTTGCTATTTTCCCCGAAGGTGGACGCCGTTCTTTTACAGAGGTCCAACAAGGAATTCTTTTAAAAAAATTTAAAGAAAGTTCCTTTAGGGCATCTTGTCTTTTGGGGGTAAAAATTTTACCTGTAATTTTAACAGGAACAAATATTTATGCCCAAAAAGATAAAAAAGGTTGGTGGTATGTTTCGCCAACTAAAATAGAAATTAAATATTTAGAAATAATTGATCCGCAAAATAAAACAGCGGATCAAATTCTAAAAGAAGCTTTTAGCTTAATGCTTTGCAATTTAAGTTAAGGTAAAAACATCTCCACTAGATGGGGGTGTTTTTTTATTTGTATTTGTTTTTTAAATAAAGTATAATGTATTAACTTATTATTAATAAAAAATTTTATGGCAAAAAGAGGAACAACACTTAGTGTAAAAAAAAGATCTAGGCATTCTCATAAAACAAAAAAAAGATTAGAAGTTAAAAGAGTAATGCTTGAAAAAAAATCTAATAAAAAAAAGAAATAATTCATAAAAAGACCTTGTTTTAATCAATGTTTTTTTATTAGTTTAAATTAAAAACTAAGACTTTTTATGTTATAATATAACTATTACTAGTTAATTAATAAAAATTTATGAAAGGATATAAAATAAACATAGAAAAAGAAACTTTAGAAAATGATAACTTTAGAAAAGTTCTTTATACTTCTAAATATAGTCAATTAGTTTTAATGACCCTTTTACCATTAGAAGAAATTGGATTAGAAGTACATCAAGACCATGACCAATTTTTTAGATTTGAAGGTGGAAATGGAGTTGTAATAATAGATGATTCTAAATATGAAGTTCAAGATGGTGATGCAATTATTGTTCCGGCTGGTGCTCAGCATAATGTTATAAATATTTCTAATGAAGATAAATTAAAATTGTATACTATTTATTCTCCGGCAGAACACCAAGATGGCATAATAAGAAAAACCAAAGAAGAAGCTTTGGCTTCGGAAGAACATTTTGATGGAAAAACCACAGAATAAAATTATATTTAATTTCTAATTAGAGATAATTTTAATTGTATTATGAAAAAAAATAAAAAAAAAATTGTAATGGTTAGCGGTGGTTTTGACCCAATACATATTGGTCATATTCGTTTAATACAAGAAGCTAAAAAATTAGGTGATAAACTAGTTGTAGTTATTAATAATGATAATTGGTTAATTAGTAAAAAAGGAAAAGCCTTTATGCATCAAGACGATAGAAAAGAAATTATTAGAGCAATTAATGGCGTTGATGAAGTTTATTTTACTGAACACCCAGAAAATATGGATTATCGTGATCCTGTTCAAAAAAGCATCTGTCAATCATTAAGAAAAATTAAACCACATATTTTTGCCAATGGCGGAGATCGACATCCAGAAGGTGATCCAATTCCTGAAGTATCTGTTTGTCAAGAGTTAGGTATTCAAATTATTTATAATGTTGGTCAGGGTGGTAAGGTGAGAAGTTCTTCAGATTTAATTAAAAAATATACTGAACATTCAAGTAAAAAAAATAAGAGAAAAAAGTTGGGTAAAAGTAAGTTTTAGTTTATAATAAAGATATGATAAAACTAGATGTCTATCAAGAAGAAAGACCTTGGGGAAATTTTAGACAATTTTCTAAAAATGAAAATGTTACTGTTAAAATTATTACTGTTAAGCCAAATCAATCTTTAAGCTTACAAAGTCACCAAAAAAGAGCTGAATTTTGGAAAATTATTAAAGGAAATGGTTTAGTAGAAATAGATGCACAAAAAAAAGAAGCCCAAGAAGGAGATGAGTTTGATATTATTTTAGGAGCTAAGCATCGCTTAACCGCTGGCTTAAATGGTATTGTAGTTTTGGAAATAAGTAGGGGAGAGTTTGATGAAAATGACATTTATCGTTTTGAAGATAATTATGGTAGAATTTAAATAAGATGCAGAAAAAGAAGTTAAAAAAAATAAAGAAAAAAAGTTCAGTTAATCAAATTAAGAAAGCTAAGAAAGCTAAGGTAATTAAAAAGGTAAAAAAAATAGAAAAAAAAGAAATAAATAAATTAGAAAGATTTATTGGTAATCCAATTATTTTTCCAGCTAATGGCATGCACTGGGAGTCAAGAGCAACCTTTAATCCCACAGCACTAGAGCATAATGGTAAAATACACATCATTTATCGAGCTGTCGGGGAAGATGATATTTCTACATTAGGATATGCCAGTAGTTTAAATGGTTTTAATTTGGCAGAAAGAACTTTTAGGCCAATATTTATTCATAAAAATAAACCATCTGATTTTGAATCTCCTATTTTTTATAGTTCAGGAGGTGGCTGGAATGGAGGAGCAGAAGACCCTAGAATAACTAAGATTGAAAATAAGCTTTATATGACTTACACAGCCTTTGATGGCTGGGGTTCAGTTCGAATTGGTTTAACTTATATAAATTTAGAAGACTTTTTAAATAAAAAATGGAATTGGAAAAATCCAATTTTAATTTCACCTCCAGGGGAAATACATAAAAACTGGGCTATTTTCCCAGAAAAAATAAAAGGTAAATATGCTCTTTTGCATAGCCTTTCTCCTAAAATTTTAATTGATTATTTTAAAAATTTAGACAATTTAGATAATAAAAAATACGTAAAAAGTTTTTTTAATGGGAAATCTGAATGGGACTTAAAAGATCGGTCAGTTAGGGGAATTGGACCAGCTCCTTTAAAAACTAAATTAGGTTGGCTTGTTTTTTATCATGCTATGGAAAAAAAAGATCCTAATCGTTATAAACTTTTTGCTTTAATTTTAGATTTAAAAAATCCAACTAAAATTTTATATCGCTCTAAGGAACCAGTTCTTGAGCCAGATGCTTTTTATGAAAATGAAGGACATAAAACAGGAGTTATTTATTCTTGTGGAGCAGTTATTAAAGATGAAAATTTATTTATTTATTATGGCGGGGCTGATATGGTTTCCTGTGTAGCTACTGCTAATTTAAATAATTTTTTAAATGAATTAAAAAATACTGAAAAAGTTGCTAAATTATTAATAAAAAATAAAAAAATAAAATAATATGTATGTAGTAAAACGTTTTGAACATAATCCAATTTTAATTCCCAATAGAGATCACTACTGGGAAGCTTTTGCGACTTTTAATCTTTCTCCAATTAAGAAAGGTAAATATATTTATGGTTTATATAGAGCAATTTCTGCAAAAGATGCTTTAAGAAAACCAGACCAAGTTTCAATTATTGGCATTGCCAAAAGTAAAGATGGTGTTGATTTTAATAATAGAGAAAAATTTATTGTTCCAGATGATGTTTGGGATAGGTTTGGTTGCGAAGATCCTAAAGTTACTTTTTTTGAAGGAAAATATTATATTTTTTATACCGCACTTTCAACTTTTCCTTTTTCAGCTGAAGGAATTAGGGTTGGCTTAGCAATTTCAAAAGATTTAAAAAAAATTGAGGAAAAACATTTAATAACACCCTTTAATGCAAAAGCCATGACTCTTTTTCCAAAAAGAATTAATGGAAAAATTGTAGTAATTTTTTCATACCATACAGATTCACCGCCTGCTAAAATTGTTTTTGCTAAATTAGACAAAATGTCTGATTTATGGGATCTTAATTTTTGGAAAAAATGGCAAAAAGAGCAAAATAATTCTTTAGAATTGAAAAGAAATGATTATGATCATATTGAAATTGGAGCAGTTCCAATTGAAACAAAATATGGTTGGCTTTTAATTTATTCTCATATTCAAAATTATTTTCCAAGTCCCGAAAATTTAGATAGAATTTTTGGAATTGAAGCTGTTCTTTTAGATTTAAAAGATCCTCAAAAAATATTAGGTAGAACCAGAGGGCCTCTATTGGTACCAGAAGAACCCTATGAAACTTCAGGCTATATTTCTAATATTGTTTTTCCAAGTGGGGCAATTTTAAATAAAGATATTCTTACTATTTATTATGGCTCAGCCGATACAACTGTTTCTAGTGCCAAGGTTAATTTAAAAGATTTAATTTTTAGCATTCTTCCTGGTTTTTCAAATGAATGGCATTTTAAAAGAGCAAAACAAAATCCAATTTTAGAACCTAAAAAAGAAAATTTTTGGGAAGCCAGCGCTGTTTTTAATCCAGCAGTTATTTTTTTAAAAAATAAAGTTCATATTCTTTATCGAACCTTGTCTGGAGATAACACTTCTTTTATCGGTTATGCTAATAGTTTAAATGGTTTAGAT